>WRGH01000018.1 GCA_009787285.1 Brevinematales bacterium | reverse complement strand
GGCGGCTGTATCGTAGTATACTTTTTTGAATTTTTCCTTTATTTCGCCCATTGTTTCATAAAAAAATATACCGCCGCCCCAGTGTGCGAGTATAATTTTTAATGCTGGGTTATTTGTTACAAACAACTCAAGCTGTTTTAGAGTCACATCGGTTTTTCCCGGGTAAAAATGGCCTACAGGTTCATTGGCATGAAGAAGAAGCGGAATATCAAGCTCCCCGCAAATGCGGGTAATTTCATCGGTTTCTTTTTCATTTGCAGGGTCAAATTCCTGCCCTTGCGGAAACAGTTCTCCCACTCCGGCAAGTCCCTGACTATAGCAGCGTTCAATTTCTTTCGCAGCTCCGCCGCCGGGAGAGGCGACGCAAAAACCTGTCAGCCGTTCCGGAAACTGCCTGACCTTCTCAATTACATAATCGTTCACGTAACGGCAGAGACCTGAGTCACGGAACGCAAAACCAAAAACAACCGCCCTGTCAAATAACGCGTTTTCCGCTTCCAGCGCGGCGGCTGCATCCTCCGCCGTTGCAAATTTGTTGCGTTTGCTTTTACACAGCAGGGCAAAATACGGTTCTTTTTCAGCATATTTTTCCCAATTTGCAATAATTTCAGGCGGCGTTATATGAACATGAAAATCAATCTTCATTGCTCTTCAACTTTCTGCGGACCTGCCGGTACGCCGATTTTATTAAGCCCTTCAAGAAGAGGAACTCCGATAATCATTGCGCCGGCGGCAAAAACCGCTCTTTCAATCGGAGAGACAATTGTCAAAGCAGCCCAAAATTCTACAGGCTGTTTGTATAATACAAGAGAGAAAAAATTCCCGATTGAAGCTCCGCCGATAAGTCCGCCGAAAGCGCATAACCATATTGCCGGAAATTTTAAAAAATGTTTCGGGGACGAGAAAAGCGAGTCTGAAAAAATAATCCCCGCTGTCATAACAATAAATCCAAGAGCGTAAACTGCAAGCGGATAATAAAAAACATTTCTTCCTATTTCTTGGGTAAACCAAAGTACTGTTCCGGTAAAATAAACTATAANCCCGCCGTTAATAATTACGCTTCCGGCTCTGTTTACAGTTACAGGAGGCCATTTCCCCCACGCAATACAGCCGGAGCTAAATGCGGTGGTTGTACTGACAATAAAAGTAAAAGGACCCATCCATGCTGTGTGAGGCGCAATGAAACCTCCGATAAAACCTCCTGCGGCGGAACATAAAGCTCCGGCTATAGGACCGAAAAAAATTCCTGAAAGGGGAGAAAGCGCTGAGGCAAGCGAAAAAGTTCCGCCTGTGCCCCAAATAGGTATTGTCGGAAGTATGTGGCCTGCCGCAACAACCGCAGCCCACACTGCAATAACAGCGCTGTGTATGCCGAATTTATTTTTTTCGTTTAACATCCGCTATTATCCCTTTTTTATCCATAATAATCAGCCTGTGCGCATATTTACATACCAATGACATATTATGAGTAACAAAAATAATAGTAAAGCCTTTTGAATGCAGTTCTCTCGCNATATCCATTATCTTTACACTGCCGGCGTAATCCTGACCGGCATCAACTTCATCAAGAATAATTATTCTGCAGCCCATTGCAATAACGCAGGCAAAGACTAACCTAGTACGGTCAGCCTTGCTTAAAGCATGAGGAAAAAAAGTCATGTCTTTNATACCTACCATGTTAAGCGCATTTTCCGCACGCCGGTTTATTTCCGTATTTGAAAGACGCGCGTTTTTCAGCGCAAATGTTACTTCATCGTAAACAGAACCGGTAAAGAGCTGATTATCGGGATTTTGCATTACAAAACCCGCTTCTTTTGAAATTTCTGAAACTAAAAGTTCCCCTGTATTTTTACCGCGTATAAAAATATCGCCTGTGCTTGGACGTAAAAGTCCTGCAATCCCTTTTAAAAGAGTAGTTTTGCCACAGCCGTTATGCCCAATCAACGCGGCAAAATCGTTATCTGCAATAGATAGGTTTATCCTTTTTACAATAGGGTTTTCAGGCGTAAAAAAAAATGAAAAATCCCTTATTTCTACCGCAGGTANATTTGTTTCAGTTTTAACAAAATCGTCGGTCTTTTCAGTAAAAACAGAGTAAACATCCGTATCATCAGGCGGCTGAATGCCGTTTTCTTCGAGCAGTGTACGATTAGAAAAAATATCTTTTACTTCTCCGCAGCGGACAATCCGTCCGTTTCTTAAAATGCAGACTCTGTCCGCATATTNAAACATTTTTTTGCTGTCGTGAGCTGTCATTATAATTGTTATTTTATGTTTGTCCTTTAATTCCCCAAGGACTGACATTACTTCCGCTTCTCCCTTCGGGTCAAGGCGGCAAAGAGGCTCGTCTAAAACAAGAATTTTAGCGTTCATGGCAAGCGCGGAGGCTATCGCAAGACGCTGTTTCTCGCCGCCTGAAAGCGTCAGAGGCTCCCTGTTTTCAAAACCTTCAAGACCGACTGCNCAAAGCGCTTCCTTGACTCTCTTCTCAATTTCCTGCTCCGGTAAAAGGAGATTCTCAGGNCCAAAGGCGGCTTCATTGCGCACCGATGATGTAAAAAGCTGGGCTTCCGGATCATCAAGCGCCATTCCCACTTTTAAGGCAAGATGCGCCGCAGAAGACTCGTTAGTACGTTCGCCGTCTACCGTAACAGTTCCNGATAAATGTCCGCCGTAAAAGTGCGGAATAATGCCGTTTATCAGCCTGCACAATGTAGATTTTCCCGCTCCTGTTTCTCCCATAACAGCAAGGAATTCACCTTCCAAAACGGAAAGATTTATTCCTTCCAGCGAATAATTTTTCCCCTTGTTATTTGTTTTTTGAGGATATGAATAATATACATTTTCTATATTGATTATTTGCCGGGACACAGAATCCAAAAGCCTTTTCCGTAATTAAAAAACAAAAAACCTGCAAAAATAACAACAATAAAAAAAATAAAAATAATATCAACTGCTTTCATTTTTGGTTTTTCAAGCCATGTTCTTGTTTTATACGCGCCAAATGCGCGAGAATCCATTACAAGCGCCGAATTCTGCGCTTTTCTCATTGCGCCTAACATCAGGGGGAGCGTAATGCCTGACCATGCTTTTGCCCTTGCAATAAATGAACCTTTTTCCAAAGAACGCATTCCGCGCAGTTTCTGCGCATCCATGATAACAAGGGCTTCCTCCCTGAAATGATAAACAAGGCTGAAACTGAACATTATTGTAAGAGCGGCGCGGCAGTTAAGNCCAAGCGCATTAAGCCCCGCAGCAAGGCTGTAAGGCGGCGTGGTTCTTGTAAAAACAGAAAAAAGAAGCAGCATAGCGGTCAGCCGGCAGACAATTAAAAGTCCAAGAAAAAAGCCGACNGAATTAAATGAAATTATACCCCTAAAAAACAGATTAATCATATTATTGCCTGAGCCAAAAAGAGTCTGCATAGTTATTATGAATAACGCTAACAATGAAAGATTCCGTATTCTTTTAATTTCCGGAAAAGGAATTTTAGCCGCAAGATAAATAATAAAAAGTAAAAACATCAAACAAACAGATATAAAAAATTTGTCAACAAAAAAAACAAGAAGTGCAAACGTCATGACAAATAATAACTTGGTTCTAGGATCAAGTATATAAAAAAATGACATTAATAAATTAACTATATACAAAAAATAAAAAATATGCTATACTTANACATAANATCACATAAAAATATAAGGAGAATTTTGATGACTGATGCAAAAGCACGTTTAGCAAACAGGGAAAGACAAAGGAAGTACCGTGAAGCGCACAGAGATGAAATCAACCAACAGAGAAAAGAGCGGTACAACAATCGTATTGCAAAGGGAAAATGCCCTCGCTGCGGAGGCAAAGTAAAAAAAGGTTATACCCTTTGCACTGAATGCTGTGAATATCAAACAGACTTAAATCGGAAATACGCAAAACAAAGAAAAAAAGCCGCGCCCAAGACCGCCAAAAAGGTTTCTGCAAAAAAACCGGCTGCAAAAAAAGCAAAAGCAAAACCTGTTGCAAAGAAAAAAACGACAAAAACCAAAGCAAAAGCAAAAAAATAACAGCAGTGAGTTGTTCGGAAAATGCGTATCACAAGTACGATGTTTCCGGACAACTTACACTTTAAAGCAGAATATCNGGAAGAGAGTAAACATCCTCAACGCCGTCAACAAGAACTCCGCCCATACCGAGTTCAATGGGAACGGCTAAATCAATATCGTACCGATCGCCTACGGAAATACATTGCTGCGGTGAAACCCCGCATAGCTGCGCCGCCTTGAGAAAAATTTCCTTATCAGGCTTTGATAAATAACATGTATCAAGCCCGACAATTATTCCTAAAATGTCATGAATACCGAGTATTGAAAGGGTACGAACCGCAACAGAAACAGGATTATTGGTAACCACGGCTAGCTTATAACGGGACGCAAGCCGCGTAAGCGCATAACGAAGCCGCTTATCTTCCGCAAGATAATCCTCAGGACGGTATAATTCTTCCCGCATACTGACCATATCTTTTATGGGAATTCCAAACGATAAAAAAATATTCCCAAGACTGACGGCTTTTCCGTTATGGTTATCAGCCCAAGTTTTTCTGTATTCGGCAACTTCGCTTTTCATCTGTTCAAATGATTTACCCTGTATCTGCGCAAGGCGCATAACAGGCAAATCGATCTGGCTTTGCGCATATTCGTCATGGGTATAAAGAGTGCAATCCATGTCAAAAAATACGACCGTCTTTTCTGACGAAACGGCAAATGTTTTCATTCGCCGTTGTTGATAAAGGGGAGTTCATTCTGCGGTTCAGGGACAATTGCCTGAGAAAGCAGGCGGTTAATAATAGCGGCGTTGTCCAAAAGATTCGAAACAGACTGATTTTGATGAAGGCGGGAAATAACAAGCGCAAAAAGACGTGAAATATTCACACTAACATACCATTCGCGCTTTACCACTTCTTCCTGATAAACGGCATTTGTTCCGATAATACGGTAAAAAAGCCCTTCCCGATAAGCCTCGTCAAAATGTGAAATCGCATTTCCGGAAAAAAGAGGAAGGCTTATTGCACAGATGATTCTGCGCGCTCCTTTTTCCTTGAGAATCCTCATGCCCTTTATCAAGGTTCCGCCTGTCCCCAGCATATCGTCCGCCATAAAGACAGTTTTATTCTGGACATTGCCGAGAAGCCGTATCTGGGAAATGTTTGTTTGTGAAGCATCCTTGCTGATTTTGGAATAATCCCTTTCCTTGTACAAAAGAGCCAGAGGCTTTTTACATGCGGATGCATAAAATTTGTTCCTGTCCACCGCTCCTGTATCGGGTGAAACAACGACAAAATCATCGTTAAGAATACCGTCCATTTTGGAAAGAGTTTGAATAATCTGATAACTTGCGTGGAGGTTTTCAAGATGTATTTTATTGAAAGCGTTGATAATATCCCTGGAATGAATATCAAGGGTAATGATATGGTTTACCCCAAGGCTTTCAAAAATCTTCCCGATACGGCTTGCGGTAAGCCCTTCCCTGCCCTTCGCCTTGTGCTGCCTAGCATAGGGATAGTTCGGTATTACAAGAGTAATCCTTTCGGCTCCTGCCTGCCTTACCGCATCGACTGTAACAAAAATTGTCATTAAATGATCGTTAATCGAAAGATTTTTGACCTGACCGCTGGAAAAATTTACAGGATAGCGGTTTTCAACATCCTGAAAAATATACACATCCTTGCCGCGAATCGATTCTTCAACTTCGGATTTTATCTCTCCGTTCGGAAACAGCGTAAATTTTACGGAAACCTTGAACGGCTTGCATGCGCCGTTGTCACCGCTGCTATGTGAAGACGTTCCGCGGACAACAATTCTGTTTATAAGGTCGATTTGTAAAGCCGCCTGTTCAGGAGTTATATTGTAATGTTTGGAAAGTTCTTCAATAGTATGCTTGCGGCTATGCCGGTATTTGCTGTTAAGATGTTCAATAACTTCATCTGCGAAAATTTCACCACCGGGACAGGCGATTATAGCAAGATTCGCAGAATTGAAATATTTCATGATTTATTTACTTCATATCATAATAAAAACATTTATTCAAGAGATTTACCCATAAATACTCTAAGCGGCCTAATTGCTGTCTATCCAGTTAAAGCTTCTGCCTACCGCTTTGTGCCAGCCTGCGACAAGTTTTTCACGGTATCCGGTTTCCATTTCAGGCTTAAAAACAGTATCCCGCCGCCAGCGGCTTTTTACTTCGTCTAAGTCCTTCCAGAAACCAACCGTGATTCCGGCAAGACAAGCCGCTCCAAGAGCGGTGGTTTCCCTAATAACCGGACGCACAATGGAAATGCCGCAAATATCAGATTGAAATTGCATCAGAAATTTGTCTCTNGCTGCCCCTCCGTCAACTTTTAATTCCGNAAATGAAAGATTCAGATCTTTTTCCATAGCATTTAAAAGATCCATAACCTGATACGCTATCGATTCCTGCGCCGCCCTTATGATATGGGCGCTTTTTGTTCCTCTTGTAATCCCTGTTATACAACCTCGCGCATACATATCCCAATACGGAGCTCCAAGTCCTGTAAATGCCGGAACAAGGTACACGCCGCCTGTATCCGTAACTTTGGAAGCAATATATTCGCTGTCAGCGCTGTCGGTAATAAGGCGCATCTCGTCNCNCAGCCATTGAATTACAGCGCCGCCTGTAAATACAGAACCTTCAAGCGCGTACTGCACCTTCGCNTTTGAATCAGCTCCGCCAAAACCGGCGGCAACGGTAGTCAATAACCCGTTCCCGCTTTTAGCGGCGCTTGAGCCTGTGTTCATTAATAAAAAACAGCCGGTACCATAAGTGCACTTTACATCGCCCTTTTCAAAACAGCATTGACCGAACAGCGCCGCCTGTTGATCGCCTGCAACNCCCGCAATTGGAATCTCANCGCCTTCAATATCCGCAGTAGTAAAAATTGCGCCAGACGGTTTTACCTGCGGAAGCATAACGCGGGGAATATCAAGCGCTTCAAGGAGTTTTTCATCCCAGTCAAGTTTGTGAATATCGAAGATCATTGTACGGCTTGCGTTTGTGTAATCGGTAACGTGCGCTTTTCCGCCGGAGAGCTTCCAGATTAGCCATGTGTCNACAGTNCCGAAAAGTATCTCGCCTTTTTTTGCCTTTTCTCTCGCTCCTTCAACATTATCCAGTATCCATTTTATTTTTGTTCCTGAAAAATATGCGTCCGGTATAAGACCTGTTGTCTGCGTTATATAATCGCCGAGACCGGCGGTTTTAAGGGCATCTACAATAGAAGAAGTTCTGCGGCACTGCCACACGATTGCATTGTAAATCGGAAGTCCTGTATTTTTATCCCAGAGTATCGTTGTTTCCCGCTGATTTGTAATTCCTATAGCGGCAATATCCTTTACCTCTATCTTTGCATGGGAGATAAGGTCGATCATTACATTATACTGGGTGGAATAAATATCCATCGGGTCATGTTCAACCCAGCCTTCCAGCGGATAAATCTGCGTAAATTCTTTTTGTTCTGCCGCAACAATGTTCTGTTCTCGGTCAAATAAAATCGCCCTTGAACTTGTTGTCCCNTGATCAAGAGAGAGAACGTATTTAGCCATGANGATTTCCTTCGTTATAAGTATACTGTCATGCGGTAATTATTTCAATTAAAAACCAAACTGATAATTAAGCTTATATTCATCGATAAGAGATTTAAGCGTCTTTTTCAGGCTGTCGTTAAGAGGGACTCCTTTTTCTTTCCGCTCAAGCCAGGCAAGGTACTCCTTTTCGCCTGCGGTGTATATGCGATCCTGTCCCGGCGCTTTCGCCGAAGCGCGAAGAGCGCGTAAAATATCGCCTGTTGTTTTTTTAAACTTGTCCGGTTCCGTAAACGCATTGATATCAATTGCGATAAAAAAATGCCCAAGATGATAAGGAACTTTTTTGCCGTTTTCGTCAAAACCGTTAAGCGCTTTCAAGAATTGTCCCTGCTGCAGGGCGGCGCTTAAAATTTCCACAACTACAGCGTAACCGTAACCTTTATAGCCTGCCCCTTCTTCGCCAAGCCCGCCNAGNGGAGCAAGAGCGCAGGTNTCNTTGTTAAGGCCTTCAAGGGCTTTTGCTGCGTTTGTTTCGCTTGTACCATCGCGGTTTATTACCCAGCCTTCAGGCATTTTTTTATTGATACGGTCGTAGTGTTCTATTTTGCCGCGCTGCGAAACGGAAGTTGCGCAGTCAAGCACGAAAGGAAAATCCTCATCTGTGGGAAGACCGACTGTCAGCGGATTTGTGCCAAGCATATTGTCAATCCCGAATGTAGGAGCGATTGAAGGGCGCGCGTTTGTTCCGGTGATGCCGATCATGTTCTCCTTCGAAGCCATAGTCGCATAGTAGCCCGCAATGCCGTAGTGGGTGGAGTTACGNGCAACAACCATGCCAAGCCCGTATTTTTTNGCCTTGTCAATTGCCATCTGCATTGATTTNTTNCCGATTACGTGACCCATTCCGTCATGACCGTCTATTACGGCGGTTGCAAGATAATCTTTTACAATTTCAAAATTGGTAACAGGGTTTTGAATACCGTCCTTTATTCTGTCAATGTAAATCGGTTTAAACCTGCCGACTCCGTGCGAGTCAATTCCGCGCTTGTCGGATTCTATCAGTATTTCCGCGCAAACTGCCGCATCTTCCGGCGGGACTCCGGCCTTTATAAAAACATCCTTCATGAAGGATTCAAGNTTTTCAAAACTCGCATAACTTATATCTGCCATAAAAATCTCCAAGTCTGTTGAGCCGCTGTAAAACAAAAGTTTTGCAAGAGCCCCTATTTACAATTTCCTTGCTACAACAATAAGTCTATTCGCATATTGATCATAGGGGCTCCCGTTCCAGTCGCCGAAAATATCTACTTTGGAAAAACCCGCTTCCAAAAGCAATGCTCTGAACTCCGCAGCCGAATAAAGCCTGTAGGAAAAAGTTTTTTCTATTTTTTTTCCGTCTTTGANCAGTATCCACCGGTTATGGAGAAGTGTCCATGAGTCCAAAACTTTATACTTGGTTAAAACCATGAATCCGGCGCGTTCAAACCATTCGGCTTCAACAAAATCACGGACAGTTATTTCTTTTCCGAAGGTATCAAGAATTAANCAGCCGCCTTTTTTCAGGGAACTGAAAGCATTTTTCACAAGGCGCAAATCGTCATCCTGNCTTTCAAAATAGCCGAATGAATTATACAGATTTAAGGCTACATCAAAAAAAACCGGTCTTGTAAATTCTCTTGCATCCGAGTTTATATATTCAATATTTAGGTCTTCATATAAGGCTTCTTCTCTTGCGGTTTTTAAATAACTTTCCGTAATGTCAATGCCGGTAACCGCATAGCCCATGCGGGCAAGCTCCGCGCTTATCCTGCCGAAACCGCAGCAAATATCAAGCGCCTTAGGCGGAGATGTTAAAGATGTTTCAGGATTTTCGCCGTAAAGATCTATTCCGGCAAAGCGGGTAATTCCGTCCGCAACCGCCGGTACTTCCGCCCAATGGGCTTCATCAAACATAATGGGAGCAAACTGCTCCCAAAAGTCTGACTCTTTAAACCACTCGGAATTCGCTACCGGCACTTAACGCGGCTGATCTGCGATCAGGCTACCGAATACTCGGACATCGGGTTTAAATAACCGGTTTGTACGCAAATATTGAAAAGATGCCTTGTAATGGTTTCTTCTGTCGTCTTTATGTTTCCGTTATTGTCGCGCGTGAATCGGACAAGATACTCATTATCAAGCTCTTTCAGAACATCAACGTACTCTGAATTACCCGATGTAGTTTTAATATTATAACGTTTCATAGTTTCTATATCGGAAAATTATTTTTCCCGCTTGAGAACTTTATTTTTCTATTTTATAGTGAAAAAATGAAAATTCGCTATAAAATGTTCCTTGTTGTCATGCCCTTGATTATTGTTCCGCTTGTCCTTGCGGAAACAGCGTCATATTTTCATGCTGTAAACGGCGTCACGCGCCTTGCCCGCCAGCTTTTGAGTTTTAAGCTGGGAGAACTTGAAAAGTTTACCGATAACCAGTGGTCGCTTCTCGTGGAAAATAATTATGCGGGAAGGCCTGACATGACGGAAGCCGCAAAAAAGGCGGTTGAAAATTACTCGCGCAGTATAATTTTAAATGAAGCTGAAATTATCTTAGCTGTTGACAAAAGCGGCTCTGTTGCAATGGCAAGCTCCGATCCGGGTCTTTTGCCTGACGAAAAAGAGCCTCTCCTGAACCTCCTGCTTGAAGAAAAACAGGGGCTTCAAACTGCCGTTATCGGCGGCGAAAAAAGAATTTTCCAGTCTTTTTACTTTACCCCGTTTGACTGGTATGTTTTGATAACTGAAAAGGAACAGGTTTTTTACCGTGACGCTAAAAGCATNGCAGAGCAGACTGTCATTACCCTGTGCGCCGCCGTTACAATNGCAGTTCTCCTTTTAATATTTATTACACGCAGTCTTACAAATCCCCTTGCCCGTATTGTAAACGCAATGAATAAAATAATCGAAACCGTAGACCTTTCATCTATGGTTGAAGTTGAATACCGCGATGAAACCGGAAGCCTTGCGATGACATTTAACAAAATGGCAGGCGAACTTGACAGGGCATACGGGCAGATAAAGCGTTATGCGTTTGACGCAGTCCTCGCGGGGAAAAAGGAAGANCGTATCCGCCGTATCTTCCAGAAATATGTTCCAAACGATGTAATAGANCGATTCTTNGCATCGCCTGAAAAGATGCTTGTCGGCGACAACCGTGAACTCTCGATTCTTTTTTCGGACATCCGCTCCTTTACGACAATTTCGGAAGGGCTTGCGCCGGACGAACTTGTAAATTCACTAAACCGTTATTTTTCGGGGCAAGTAGACATTATTTACAAAAGAAACGGCATTGTAGATAAATATATCGGCGATGCAATAATGGCGTTCTGGGGCGCTCCGGAAAAACACGAAGATGACGCTTTACAATCGGTATTNTCGGGGCTTGAAATGATAGACGCGGTCGCCGCTTTNAACGCAAACCAGCGAAAACTCGGCAAGTGTGAATTTAAAATCGGAATCGGCCTTAACTACGGAGAGGTAACAGTCGGGAATATCGGCAGCGAAAGAAAAATGGACTACACAGTAATAGGAGACGCGGTAAATCTTGCCTCACGCATGGAAGGACTGACTAAAACATATCATTCCGAATTATTAATATCGGAGTATCTTTTTGAAAAACTGCGAAAAACTTCACCTAATACCGGATTGAGTTACAGACTCCTTGATACAGTCGCCGTAAAGGGAAAAACAAGAGGAGTAAGAATATTTACCGTAAAGAAGGGTCTGTCCGCTTCAGAACAAAAAGCGTGGCCGCTGCATAATATGGGAATGAAACTATACTATAACCGCTCGTTCAGCGAAGCCGCCGCAAANTTTAAAGAAGTTTTAAGTATACTGCCGGACGATTTTAACGCGGATAATCTTTACAAAAGATGCGCGGATTACGCCGTTAACCCGCCTCCGCCAAATTGGGACGGCGTTGAAGTNATGAAAACAAAGTGAGCTTACTCCTGCGAAAGCTGGCGGATTGTATCAAGCTGGCTCCTAAGCCTTGTAATTTCCTGCTCGCGCGTCGTATTAACAGCCTGAAGGTCTGCAACAGTCCGATTAAGCTGTGATTTTTCAGTTTCCAGCGATGATATTGTCCTGTCTTTTTCAGCGGCGCTTGATTCATAAGAGGCGACGGAGGAGCGCAGGGCAGAGACGGAGTCTTCAAGCTCTTTCAGCCGGCGCGTTTGGGTTGTACTTCCCGAACTGAAAGCGTCTACGGTTTTTTGCATTTCAGATAATGTCTCTTCCAGCTTTGCGTTTTTTTCAAATAATGCAATCCCATCAGCATTTGCGCTGCGGAATTTACGCATTTCATCAATTACCGTATCCATTGAATCAATTGTCCGGTTGTAAATCTCCTTCCTCAACTGATATGAGCGGATAGAAGACATCGAATTGTTGTTGCAAAAATTATACAGACTTTCTACAACCTGCGCCGCTTTATCATACTGCCCTTCATTGACAAGATCACTGACAGAGGCAAGACCGCCGGCAAGCTGCGCGTCAATTGCGGCAATAATTTGCTGTTCGTTTGTAAGGCGTTCCAGTTCATCGGACGTTGACTGCCTGACCATAGTAAGTTCTCTTGTCCTCTCTTCAAGCTGGGAACGAAGCCTTGCTTCCTTTACGCGGGAATCTTCCAATATTTGAGAACGTTCTTCCTGCAATACGGAAAGTTCCTCACGGTACGACGTCTGAAGAGCAATAAGCCTTTCCTGAGCCGTAAGCTGTTCTTCGGTTAACTCATGCGCGCTTGACTGTAACTGAGCAAGCTGGGCGTCCACTTCTTCAAGGCGGGAAGCAATTGTAGATATTTCCGTATCCTTTACCGCAATTTTCTGCGCCGTGTCCCTGCGGATTTCTTCAATAAGCGCTTTTTCAGTTAAATTGTAAACGGCTTTTCCTGTCCTTTCAATTGCATCCATTTTCCCGTTAAAATATATTAGCAAAACCAGTCCGGCGCACAGCACAGCCAAAGCCGCTATATTTACAGCTAACGGAAAAAAAGAGCCGCTTTTTTTTGCCGCTATTTTTTTGTCAGATGAAGCAATATCGGCAGAAAGAGAGAGCCTGTTTTTTTCCGCAATTCCGTTAATTGCAGAAAGTATTTCTTCCTGTTCTTCCCGCGAAATCCCCGAATTTGCGTCAAAAACAATATCTTCGTTATACGTCATCTTTACATCTCCCGCCTTAATTATTTACATTCGGCTTTTTCCGCTTCCTTTGCCGAAAGCCTAATGCCTCCCGCTTTAAGGCCGCGCACATTGTAATCATGAGCCTTGAAATTTTCAGATAGAACTTTAAGACGCGGTTTAGGAATATAAAAAATCGTAAATGAAAATTTCGGACGGGTGTCTATGTGCAGAACCTGCGCCCCGTCTGGAACAAGGAAATAATCCTTGTTTATAATCCAGCCATCTATTATGCAGCGTTTGATGCAGGGAAAGCCTGAATCTTTTTCTTTGTAAATAATTGTAAATACTGTTTTTGCAAGAACGTCCTTATCCGCCGCGCCTATCCACCATGCGTCCGCGCCGACAAATATTTTTTCAGGAAGGTCAATTACGGTATACATTCCGTTTTTGCGGACAGTGAGAATTCTGTCAAACGGAGAAACTTCCGCCTGTTTTACGCCTGAAACATTTGTTCCAAGATAGCCTGTTTTTGCGTCGTATTTTAACTCAACATCGCGTTTTACAACTTCTTTGGCTACAACTTTGTCAAAAAGACCGACTATGGTTTTCCTCGCTCCGCGCCCTATTTCCTCATTCGCTTTAATTTTAGCGATAATTCCCTTTAGGAAAGAAACGGAATAGGCAACAATACTTTTAAGATGCCCGTTGATTTCCTTAATACGCGCTTCTATTTGCTCCATCTCGTCGCGCGCTTTGTTGATGTCGTATAACGAAATCCTCCGTATCGGAATGCGCAAAAGATGCTCGACATCGCTTTCCGAAATGCCGCGCTGTCCGACTTCTTTCATAAACGGCTTAAAGCCCGCCGTAACCGCGTCCTGCACGCCCTTGGCAGTCTTCATCTTTTCGATACCTTTGTAAATTCGCTCCTCAATAAAAATTCTTTCCAGAGTGCGCAGATGCAGTTTGTCAAGAAGCTCCTTTTTTTCAAGNTCAAGCTCTTTTGTCAGTATTTTTACAAGCTGTTTTGCGTGGTACTTAATTATCTCGTCAACTGTCATCACAACCGGAAGNCCGTTCTTTATTACAAGAAGATTCACCGAGATTGACTGTTCGCATTCTGTAAAAGCAAAAAGCGCGTCTATTGTTTCCTGCGCGTAAACGCCGCGGGCAAGCTTAACCTCAATTTCAACCTTGTCGGTTGTAAAATCGTTAATGCCTTGTATTTTTATTCTGCCCGCCCTTGCCGCCGCGTCAATGCTGTTTATTATACTTTCTGTAGTAGAACCAAACGGAAGTTCCGTGATAAGAATGCGCTTAGGGTCAGAAGTATCGAGCTTTGCGCGTACCANCGCCTTGCCGTTTCCTCCGTTGTATTCGGAAATATCGACATAACCGCCTGTCGGAAAATCAGGGTAAAGAGCAAATTTCTTTCCGGTAAGACAGGCAATTTCAGCTTCCAGAACTTCTATGACATTGTGGGGCAGAATTTTTGTCGACATCCCGACCGCTATTCCTTCCACGCCCATAACCAGCACAACGGGGATTTTTGCGGGGAAAAGCACAGGTTCACGGTTTCTGCCGTCGTAGGAATCCGCCCATTCGGTTAATTTAGGATTGTAAAAAATATCCTTGGCTAGAGGAGTAACACGGCATTCTATGTAGCGCGGCGCTGAGGCTTCATCGCCTGTATAAAGGTTGCCGAAATTCCCCTGTCTTTCGATAAAAAGCTCTTTATTGGCAAGAACAACAAGCGCAGGGTTAATGGAAGCCTCCCCATGCGGGTGGTATTTCATGCAGTGACCTGTTACATTGGCGACTTTGTGGAATTTNCCGTCGTCCATCTCAAACAGGGAATGGAGAATGCGCCGCTGAACCGGCTTAAGACCGTCTTCAAGATCGGGAATTGCCCTATCCTTAATTACATATGAAGCATATTCAAGAAAATTACGGTCGAAAAGGTTTTTTATATAAGCCATTAATATACTTTATTACAGCGCGGCGGAAGGGGTCAATAAGCATACATTAACATCTAAACTGAGTCAAACCGGACCTATGTGATCAAACTTTTTATAGTTTCAATATCAAGCCCGGTAATATCGTGAATCATTTCAACAGACAGACCTTTCACCAATGCATTTTTTGCTATTTCGAGTCTTTCTTCAGCTTTACCTTCGGCTTTACCCTCAGCCTTACCTTCAGCGCGGCCGTCTATCTTTATCTGCTCAAGTAACATCCGCTCGTCCACTTTTT
>WRGH01000017.1 GCA_009787285.1 Brevinematales bacterium | reverse complement strand
TAATATCGTCATCGTAGCGCGTCTGAGTCATAACAGGCGATGATTCCGTCAGTCCGTAGCAGATAGTAACTTCCTTCATAAACATAAGATCAATAACCCGGCGCATCGCCTCAATCGGGCAGGGGGAACCCGCCATAATGCCTGTACGCAGACTGGAAAGATCGAACATTTTGAACATGGGGTGGTTAAGCTCGGCGATAAACATTGTAGGAACTCCGTAAACTGCGGTGCATTTTTCCTTTTGAATTGTCGCCAGCACAAGAAGGGGATCAAACCATTCTATCATTGCGGCAGTTGAACCGTGCGTGAGTATTGCCATCATTCCAAGCACAAGTCCGAAACAGTGAAAAAGGGGCACAGGGAGGCACACAATATCTTTTTCAGTCAGACGCTGGTTATCGCCGATTCCAAGCCCGTTNTTCAAAATATTTCTGTGCGTAAGCATTACGCCCTTAGGGAAACCGGTAGTACCGGACGTGTACTGCATATTCACGACATCGTTGGTATCGAGAGTCGCTTCTATTTCGCGTAACAGAGCCGTATCGGTGTGCTGACCCAAAAGCAGCACCTCGTTAAAACTGTACATTCCCCTGTGTTTCTGCTGACCTACATGGACGACGTATTTCAGGAAGGGGAATTTTTCAGAATTGACGCAACCCCTCTGCGAAGTTTTTAATTCAGGCACAAGCTCGTTTACCATTCCGATATAGTCGGAATCGCGCCAGCCGTTTGTCAGGCACAGGCAGACCATGTCGGATTGTTTTAACACATATTCAAGCTCGTGGGTTTTATAGCCTGTGTTAATCGTAACAAGAACGGCTCCGATTCTCGCGCAGGCAAAAAGCACCGTGTTCCAGTCAGGCACATTTGTCGCCCAAATTCCAACATTGTCGCCTTTTTTTATGCCCATAGCGAGAAAGCCTTTCGCCAGATCGTCTACCCTCTTGTCAAATTGGGCGTATGTAAAATGAAGATTGCGATCCGAATAAACAAGAAAATCATGGTCGGGGTGAGCCTGTGTTTTATCGCGCAGCACCCGACTGAGGGTTTTTTCGATAAATTCCATGATGTCCCTCTAAACCGGCGTATAAATTACCGCGAGTATTTTTACAGGATTGCTGTCCGATGAAAATACACGGTGCGGCACAATGGAATCGTAATACACGGAATCCCCCGTATTCAACATATCCTTATCCATGCCGTACTCAAGCGCGAGTTTTCCTTCCAGAACATAGATAAACTCCTCGCCTTCGTGAGTTGATTTTTCCTGCTGCGCGTCAGCTTCTATTGTTACGATAAAAGGTTCCATGTGCCTGCCATTTTTGTCAGACGCAAGCGCGTTAAAACTCATACCGTGATGATCGCCCGCCGCTATACCTTCAGGAAGCCCTGTTTTAAAACGGCCGGCGGAAGCCGCGTCTCCTGCTCTGCAAATAACAGGACCAAGCTGTTCATGATCNTCAAGCAGGGTGCCAAGCCTTACCCCAAGNCCTCTGGATATTTTGATGAGCGGGGCAAGATCGGGAATGTGCCCNTTGTCTTCGATATTAGAAATTAAATCGACGGAAACGCCGCTCCGTTCAGCCAGGACTTCCCTGCTGATTGAATAAGTTTTACGAATTTCGACGATACGTTCGCCCGGTGTATGTTTTGCCATTCTGACATAATACAATTTTTTGCATTTTTTACAATAGTGTTTATTTTAATGTACCCCTGTACTGGTAAATACCAAGTGTGTCAAGGCGGCGGCGGTGAACTTCAAGACGCGAGGAAAAATCTTCAAAATTTCTGCCTTCCTTCGGAGTCCAGACCGCTTCGGCAATCGCGCAGATACGGGGGAAGATCATGTACTGAGCGAATTTTCCCGCGTATATAAGTTCCGACCACAAATTGCCCTGTCCGCCTAAAATCAACTGTTCGCTTCCGCTGTTCATTTCCCGCGTTACAGGCTGCATGGAATAAGATTTATAAACGGTAGACTCTCCTTCAAATAACTGTCCCGGTTCTTCCTCAGTATTAATATGCTTGTAATCAAGATAACAGCCGCTTGTGTTAGGTGTCATAATTACCCGATGTCCGAGCGCGCTTGCGCGCACTCCTCCGGATTCTCCTCTCCACGACATGATAATCGTCTCTTTAGGCAGTTTGAATTTTTCAGAATCATCAAGTATTTCATCCCAGCCTATTGCCGTCCTGCTCTTTCCGAAAGCATTTGCACAAGCAGGGAAGTTATCCAGCTTTGTAATTCAGCGGGCTTTTTTAAGCCAAGTTCCGCAAGCCTCTTTTGACATTTAGGACAGGCTTCCCACCTGTTATACTTAACTTCGTCCCCTCCGATATGTACCCATTTCGACGGAAAAAGTTTAACCAGCGCATCAAATACTTTGGCCGCCAAATCAAGGATTCTGTCATTTCCCGCGCAGAGAACATCTTCAAAAATGCCAAAACGATCTTCAACATGGTACGGGCCGCCCGTACAGCCAAGTTCGGGATATGAAGCAAGAATTGCGCTTGCATGGCCGGGAAGATCAACTTCCGGGATTATTTCGATACGGCGTTTAGCCGCAAAATCTACAACTTCGTGTATTTCATCTTCGCTGTAAAAGCCGCCTTGCGGGGGCTGCCAGTTTATCCGATTATCCTTCCTTAATGAGCCGATTTCCGTAAGCAACGGGTATTCAGCAACGGGAAGCCTCCAGCCCTGATCGTCCGTTAAATGCCAGTGAAAACGGTTTATATGGTGAAGAGAAAGCGTATCTATCAATTCTTTTATAAAGGGAACTGTATAAAAATAGCGCGAACAGTCAAGCATAAAACCGCGCCATGGAAAACGCGGGTAGTCATTAATTTCAGCACACGGTAAAACAAGAGCGCCGTTTTTAAATTCGGAAAGAACAAGCTGGCGGAATGTTTGAAGCCCGTGATATATTCCGTTAGGTGACGCAGCTTCGATTGTAATTTTCTCTTTGGAGATTACAATGCTGTAGGCTTCATCAATTGAATTATCGTCTTTTTTAATACAGAAAATATTTCCCGATTCGCGCAATGAATCCCTAAAACCCAATTTTTCAAGATCACCGCGCAGTTGGTTATTGACAGTTTCTATTTCACTTTTAAAACANTCATCTCCGCCGATTAATGATAACCCTTCAGATTGATAAACGCCTTCCTTATATTTAACAGAAACAGGTTTCGGTATAACTGTAATTTGGTCTTTCACTAAAAATACTCCGTTATGTGCTGAGGCCGCAGTGTAAATACACTTTTTAAAATGCCGGCTTTATTGATAACTTCAAGACCGTCCTGACGCGAATACATTGCGTTTTCAAGACTGCGATAGCCTGTTACAAGTTGGCTTAATATGCGAATGTCGCATTTTATATCAGCTTCTTTTGAAGTGACGGAAACTTTGGCGCTTTCCGGCGCAAATTCAACAAGGTATTTTCCGGTATTTGCTGTAATGTTTTCATCCTCAACTTCAATTACATATTCGCCTGTAAAATTAGGACGCCTCATTAATTCAAGCGCGGTTTTTACATTCACAACCCTTGTCATTTCTCTTGGGTCTATACTCATTTCTATTGACCATGCGTCTCCTGTAAAATCGGTCGGATCAATAAACGAAGGCATTTGCCACTTAAAATTTTCAAACTGGGCGGAAAGACCGTCAACAAGCCCAATCGCGCCGTATAATCCTTCTTTATCAGCAAAAACAAGGTCTGATACANACATATTGTTATCGCCGTCATTATGGACATGCCGGTATTTTATGTAGCTTTTTGCAGCGCCTTTTTCATTTTTCCAGAGGTAAAGATAAGTCCCAGTAATGTAAGGGTCTTCCCTTGTAAAACGCTTCCAAGCGCGGTTATCCGGCCAATAATTTCTATATATTCCGTGATTTACCTTTGCAACATACGCGGAATGTACCTGTTCAAGAAGCGANGTATCGTCCCCGGGAAGAATTTGTACATATTCACCATGAGGTTTTAAATTAAGGAAATCACCTGCCGGAATAGAAATATTATTTCTCGCGCAGCAAATTTCATAACCGAACTTACGGTAAAAATCATGGGAGAACGGGGATAAGTTTGAAAAAACAAAACCTTTTTCATAAGATTCAGGAAGCAATCTCTCAAAAATACTGCGTATATAGCCGTTTTTACGGGCTTCCGGCAGCGTTCCTACGCCTCCGATACCGGACATTTTCACGCTGTGTCCGTCAAAATTCATAAGAAAATCTATATCCAACATTCCTGCAAGAAATTTCTTTCCTTCAAAAACGCCCAATGCCCAATTTGCAGGATGATCAAGCGGGTCGATTTCTTTTTCATCTTTTGAGTAATTTCTGCGCATATTGTAAACGACTGTATGCATTTTATAGAACTGAATTAGGTCTTCATTTTCCAGCCTTCGTATTTCTGTCACTTACACCCCTAATAAAAAGGTTGTTCCAAAATCATGGAACAACCTTACTAATTTAAAGAAANTAAACTACAAGTTATTTGGCTTTGTTAACCCTTAACCGCTCCCGCAGAAACACCCTTTGTTATCTGTTTTCTGAAAATAACATAAAAGACGATCATAGGAGTCATNCCGATAACAAGCGCCGCAAACTGCTTGCCGTAGTCTGTGGCTAAAGAACCTGAAAACATACTTATTCCTACAGGCAGGGATTTTAATCTGTCTGATGAAACCAGAATATTTATCAGCATGAATTCGTTCCATGTTCCGTTGACACTGAGTATGGCTACTGTTGTAGCTACGGGAGCCGCCATCGGNAGAATAATACTGCCGAAAATTCTCATGTATTTCGCACCGTCAATACGCGCGGATTCAATTACCTCAGTCGGAATGCCTTTAATGTATTCAGTGGCAAGATANACGGCCATAGGAAGACCTATACCTATATAGGGGATTATCACCCCCAGCCTGGTGTTAAATAAACCAAGTGTATTAAACATTATAAATAACGTTACTGTGATACATTGAATGGTTATAAGTACGCCAATAATAAAACTGCCGTGCAGAAGAGGCGTTATTTTTGACGGAATTTTAGCAAAGGCAAAACCCGCCATAAAGCTTAATATTATTATCGAAATTACAGTAACTGCGGTATAAATTATGCTGTTTAAAGTCAGAATACTGAAATTTGCGTCCTTCCACGCTATAGGATAATTTTTATAGAACCANCTTATAGGAAGAGCAAGCTTGCTTGCGCTCATATANTCCTGAGTTGTNTTAAAAGAATTTACTATTACCCAAAAGATTGGATATACTGCAAGAACCGTAAATAAAACCATTATAAGNTACATAACTTGTAAATGAAAGCTGTTTATTTTCCGAATGTCAGCCATTTTATTCTCCACCGCCGAATTTTTTCTCAGCTAACCTGGTTAAACCGATTAATATAAAGCAAATTAGAATCATTATTGTAGAAATGGCGTTTGCGACAGGATAATTCGGCGCCCCTCTGAACGCTTTCAGGTACATATATATCGAAAGAACACTGGTTTTGAAGGAAGGACCCCCTCCTGTCATTACATAGATAAGGTCAAACGATTTTAATGATCCGGATATTGCCAAAATAGCTGTAGTAACAATTACGCCTGATAACGAAGGTATAATAATGTACCACAGGGTTTGTGTTTCAGTCGCTCCGTCTATTTTGGATGCTTCAATAATTGAAACATCAATTTTTTGAAGATTCGCGAGGAAAATAATCATATAAATCCCCGTATACATCCATAAAATTACTATTAAAATCGGCATCATGGCGTTTTGCCCCGGCAAATATTCGGCGGCGGGATTATAGTAGTGCCGGACTTCCATCCAAACGCTGTTGGAACTTAGAAAAAACCTGTTAAACAAAATACCGATAATTACCGCCGCGACTACATTGGGCAGGTAAATCATTGATTGAAAAAAATCTGTTCCTTTGACCAGNCCGCGGGACAGTATATAGGCTAGGATAAACCCCAACGGTATCTGCCCAAATACGGAAATAAGAACAATGTATATATTATTTTTTAAAGCTAAAAAGAAATATTGGTCGGTGAAAATATTCAGATAGGCTTTAAGTCCTCCGAAGCCGATGCCGTTTCCGCCGAATAGTTTTCCGCCTTTAAAATTGGAAAAACTAAGTATTACAGAAAAAACCGTAGGGAAACCCATTACAAAAAGATACATAAACAAGGCGGGCAACACAAGCGTAATATAAGCTACTCGTTCTTCTCTTTTTGACAAACTACCCTTCACGATTTTCTCCTGATTTGTTTTTTAAAAATTATTAGCCTGTCTATAATGCAGACACCTTATGGCGAAGAAAGGTGTATACCGAAGGTACATTCGTACCTTCGGTATGTCTAAAAGCCTACTTCAATGCGTCAAACGCCTTTTGGACTTCCGCAGCTACCGCCGCTCCTGTTGTTGTCCCTAAAGCTAGATTAATCAACCCGTAATTTATCGGGAGATATACTTCAGACGCAAATACGCCGTCTATTACGCATGTAGCNGTGTTAAATGTACTGCCAATAGCGCCGATTGCCCTTTGCATGGGTTCAAGTTTCATTGCGGCAAAATTCAAATCTGATCTGGACGGGGTCGGGGTTCCGCCGTGTTCCGTTCTCAGTTCAGAAACTTCTTTTCCGGTCATCCATTTAATAAGTTTCCATGCCGCTTCTTCCTTGGCTGAACCTGCGGGGATTGCCGAACTCATGCCGTAACCAACGCCGAGAATAACCGAACTGGATGAATTGATTTTTGCGCCGGGAATGTCGGGGAATACGCCAATCGTAATGTTATTTTGTTTTGCCGGTGGGATCAAAGCCTGTCCTGTGCTTGAATCGGTAATGAAAGCTCCGACGCGCCAGTCGCCGTCAATATAATAAGCGGATTTGTTATTGGCAAACGCTCCGGGGCCTTCGCCGTAATCCATACCTACCGCTGATTTATTGATTACACCGTCAGCGTACAATTGCTTAACAAAATCAAGNGCGGCGACAAAATCAGGATCGGTAAATTTAGCCTGTCCTTTATGTATCCTTGTATGCCAGTCGGCTCCGCAGAAACGTCCNGCTATCATTGAGAACAGACAACTCTGCATAACCCAGTCGCTCTGCGCCGGAATAATTATAGTCTCATANCCCTTTCCCTTTAATACCGGAACNTGAGCTTTCAGTTCAGCATAAGTTTTTGCCGGCTGAAGTCCGCAGGCATTTAATACTTCCAAGTTGGTATAGAAAGCGTGAGTTGTTGTAATACTCTGGGGAATCATCGCCATATAACCTGCCTGCTGCTGTGACGGATCCATGGTCATAGGAATATAATTACCTTTAATATTATCCCTGTTGATAAAAGGAGTAAGGTCTTTAAGCAGTTTCTGATCATGCAGGTAGTCTGAACGTCCTGACGGCCAAACGTACATAACGTCCGGAAGATTTCCGGCTGCTGTATAAGTTCTCAGCTTGTCATGGAAAGGCTCGTCAAAGAGATTTTCCCTCTCTATTTTAACACCGGGATTGTCCTTTTCAAATGTACCAAACCATAAATCGGCGTCAGCAATAGCGTTCGGGGCAGTAGCTTCAAGATAGTAAAATACTCTTAATGTAACACTGTCATCTTTCTTTTTGCAACCGATCAATACGGTAGCCGCGATTAGTATTGTGAGAGCTATGCCCACAATTTTCTTAATTAACATCATTTCCCTCCTATGGATTAATATGATATTGAGGTACATTCTACTTATTTATTAAGAAATTGTCAATTAAAATTAAAAATAATATTTTGGAATTTTAAGCCTTTTCCAAAACACGGTTAATTTAGAAAAAGTCTTGAAAAACCGTCTTTTTGCCGATTTTTCCCATAAATATAAGTAATTTTTTATAAATTTAAGGTATAAACCCCCTAAACACGAATAAATAGTCTCGACTGTCTTGATATTTTATGGTAGTATTCCAGCAATGAGTAAGGCAAAATCATTCATTGTTGATCAAAAAGTAGTATATCCAAGCCAGGGTGTAGGCGTAATAAAGCAGATAATTCAAAAAAAATTTAAAGATTCAAAAATACCCTATTATGTTATTTATGTTGAAGTTACCGACATGACAATAATGGTCCCGGTTGATAAAGCTGCAGGACTTGGCATTCGCCCCACCGTTTCCAGAGACGAGGCTTCAAAGGCGCTTGAGCTTATCAGCGAAGATTATGAACCGATTCCTTCGGACTGGAAAATGCGCTATCAAATGAATCTTGATCTTCTAAAAAAGGGAAGTATAAGAGATATAGCGTGCATCGTCCGTTCTTTGTACCATAGAAGCAAGGTAAAAGAACTGCCAATTCTGGAACGAAAATTGTACGATTCAGCCCTGAAACTGCTTGTTGATGAAGCTTCAATTTCCCTGCGGAAATCCAAAGAAGAAATTGAAGAGATAATTTTTTCACGGCTGGAACCAGAAGAGTAAATGGAAGATTTACCGGCGGCGGCGGCTGTTATTTGCGCCGCAGGCGCTTCTTTACGCATGGGCGGAATAAAAAAAGAATTTCAAAAACTTAAAAACCACCCTGAATCTCTTACAGTATTGGGGGCAGTATATTCCGCTTTTGTAAAAGTTCCTTCCATAAACGTAATTGTTATCGCCATTAACGAAAATACGGAAACCGCCGCAAGCAAAGCCCTGCCTTTGGGGGCGGCATTACAAGAACCAAAAGTTTTATTTGTTACCGGAGGAAATTCCCGCCGCGCTTCGGTATATAACGCGCTGTCAGTTTTAAAAGAATACAATCCTACCCGCGTTTTGATTCACGACGGAGCAAGACCGTGGGTCAGCACATTATTAATAGAAAATATACTGAAGGCATCACATAAATTTGACGCTGTTATTCCCCCTGCTTCCGGTTACGGAAACGCCGAAGGAAATTAACGCGCCTCTATGGAGTCTGTCTGAACAATGTAAGTCTGCGAATAAAGCAGTCTTAATAACACGTCACTTAAAACGGGCAAATACCGGAGCAGCGCAGACCCCGCAGTGTTTTAAATTCCCTGAAATTCTGAATGCCCACGAAAAAGCCGCAATTTTTACGGACGAAGAATTTACCGATGACGCTGAAATTTGGGGCAGATTCTGCGGAGATGTTGCGGCAATTCAAGGAGAGGCTGAAAACCGAAAAATTACTTTTGCAGAAGACTTAATATAGTTNATTCTATAAATTATCCTTGTTTGAAAAAGCTTAGCGATTTTGATATCATAGAATATGATTTGCGAAAGGCGGTGTTATAATATGAAGAGAATATCTGTTTTTGTCATGCTGCTGGTAATAAACAGCTTTCTTTTATCCTCGTGCCGTGAAAATGATCGGCTTTTATCCGTAGACCGAAAGGGGCGGACTGTAGTTGAACGTTTCGGTCAGTTGAGAGTNGAAGGAACATATCTGCTTGCCGCTGACGGGAAACCTGTACAATTACGAGGAATAAGTTCCTACGGGCTGCAATATGCCGGTAAATATGCCAACGAAGAAGTCCTTCGCTGGCTGCGGGATGACTGGAATATGCAGATTTGGCGGGCAGCATTGTATCTCAGTGAAGGGGGCTATATTACACAGCCGTCGATTAAATCCAAAGTAATCGATTCAGTGGAAGCGGCGCTNAAACTGGGCTTGTATGTTATTATCGATTGGCATGTTCACATGGATCAGGATCCCCGTATGTATCAGCGGTACGCAATCGAATTTTTTGCTGAAATGGCCCAACGCTACGGTTCATATCCCAATGTACTATATGAAATTTGTAACGAGCCAAACGGCCGGCAGACAACTTGGGGCGAAGCTGTTAAGCCCTATGCCGAAGCGGTCATCGCCGAGATACGAAAGTATGACCCGGATAATATTATTATTGTGGGAACGCCTACATGGAGCCAAGATGTTGATATAGCGGCGGGAGATCCGATTCAAGGCATTAACATTATGTATACCCTTCATTTTTATGCCGGTACACACGGCGAAGAGCTTCGGAGAAAGGCACAGACCGCCATTGACAAGGGGTTGGCGCTGTTTGTTACCGAGTGCGGAACCTCCCAGGCGACAGGCGGCGGCGGGGTTTTTGAAGAAAAGTTCTTAGAATGGCTTTCTTTCCTTAAAAAGCATCAAATTTCATGGGTTAATTGGTCTTTGACCAATAAGGGGGAGGATTCGGGAATCTTAATAATGAACGCTGACCGGGAGGGAAAAGGCCATTGGACAGAGAATGAGCTTTCACAATCGGGGAAATTTATAAGGGGAATTCTCCGAAATGAGGTAAAAGTAAAATAATAGAGGATTCACAAAAATTTGACTTTTTATGTTTTTTTATTTGCGTATTTTTGTGCCTTATGGTACAATAATCTATAAATCCCAGAGATCAAAAAAATCTGGGAAAATGAATTATCTTTTTTCTTATGGAGGAAAATAGGATGAAAAAAATTCTTCTCATTGCGGGAGTAGCCATTTTATTGTTTAGTGGTTGCTCAAAGGGCGGCGATCCCAATTCAGGCAAACTGGTTATTTGGTCATTTACCGATGAATTAGGCAAGATGACNAACGGCGATCCCAATTCCCCTGGTTTNGATGTCTATTTTAAGAANTCNCACCCTGGGATAACAATTGAGTATTCCCAAACCCCATCGGATCAGTTCCAGGCCAAAATAGACCCGGTTCTATCTACCGGTCAGGGAGCTCCGGATATTATTGCGTTGGAATCCGCATTTGTCCGCAAATACGTTGAATCCGGNCTTCTTCTGGACATCACCGATATTTATGAAGCCAACAAGAGCAAACTTCTCTCCTATCCGGTGGAAGTCGGTTCATATAATGGTAAAGTATACGGTATGTCATGGCAGGCTGCCCCCGGCGCATTGTTCTATCGCCGCAGCCTTGCAAAGAAATACCTTGGAACAGATGATCCGCAAACCGTGCAGACCTATTTTTCCAGTTTCAACAAATTTCTTGAGACAGCCCAGCTTCTCAAAACAAAATCAAACGGTTCCTGCGTAGTAGTCTCCTCTCTCGGCGATTTNAACAATTCTTTCCTGTCAGCCAGAACACAACCTTGGCTCGTGAACGGTAAAATCGTCGTTGATCCGGCGATGGATCAGTATCTGGATATATGTAAGACTCTGCATGATAACCGTTGGGAAGGCAGGGTAGGCCAATGGTCAGAAGGCTGGTTTGCCGGTATGAAGGGCGAGCTTAAAGATGAATCCGGAAAACAGGTAGAAGTATTCTCCTATTTCCTCCCTACTTGGGGTCTTCACTATGTACTCAAAACCAATGCTCCCGATACATCGGGTGATTGGGCNATGATTCCTGGTCCTTCTTCCTACCGCTGGGGCGGTACTTGGGTTGCAGCATACAAAGGCACCAAGAATGCGGCCGCAGCTAAAGAGTTTATCCGTTATGTAACCACCGATGATACTTTCCTTGAAGGGTGGGCTAAAGATACCGGAGACTTAGTAAGCAATATCAACGTTATCAACAAAATTAAAGATTCCTATAGGGAGCCTTTCCTCGGCGGACAGAATCACTACGCTGAGTTTGCCGAGATGGCCAAAAATGTTAACGGCAGATTGCTTCAGGGAAGCGATGAAGCCGTTGAAGCGCTCTTTGGTGAAGCGATGGCCGCTTTCGTAAACGGAGAGAAAACCAAGGCTCAGGCCNTTGCAGATTTCAAAGCACAGGCAGAATCTCAGTTTGGACAATAGCGGATAGTGGTTAGAGCTAATCTCAACAAGGGCGCGGGTTTTTAAATCCGCGCCTTTTTTACAGGAGAACTAATGAAAAAGAAAAAAACAATAGACCATGAAACAAAGACAAACCGCTGGGGGNATTTTTTTGTAGCGCCTTTTATAATTGTGTTTTGTATATTCAACCTTTGGCCGACATTATACACAATTATTCTGAGCTTTACCGATCTGCGGGGTTTACGGAGTGATTTCCAATTTATCGGTCTTGCAAATTTNTCCAAACTGGTTAATGACCAGTATTTCTGGGGTGCTCTGGGGAATACCTTTATTATCTGGGGTTTTAATTTTGTCCCCCAGTTGGGGCTTGCCCTGGTGCTTTCAATCTGGTTGTCTGATGTACAAGTCAATTTGACCGGTAAAAGCTTTTTCCGGGCGATTGTCTATATGCCCAACCTGCTTACAGCCGTGTCGATAGCCTTGCTCTTCCGCAGTATTTTCGGTTATAACGCACATGTTACCGCGCCGGCGAATCAATTTCTGGCTTCTTTGGGCTTTCAAGATACGGTTATCGTTGACGGTGTACCTGTAAAAGAAGCGTTTAACTTTTTCCGAAACGTAACATTTTCCCGTGGCCTGGTATCCTTTATCCAGTGGTGGATGTGGTATGGCTATACGATGATTATACTCATGGCGGGNATTACTACTATCTCTCCATCGCTTTATGAATCCGCGGTAATTGACGGCGCCAATAGCTTCCAAACTACATGGTACATAACCCTGCCCCTGCTCCGCCCAATAATGCTTTACATTCTGGTTACTTCGGCAATCGGCGGTATGCAGATGTTTGACATTCCCTTCCTGCTTACAGATATGTTGGGCTCTCCCAATTACAAGATTCGGACTACGACAGTGTATCAGTACAATATGGCCTTAGGGAGNGGCGCTAACGACTATGCGTACGGCGCAGCCATTTCCATTGGCATATTTATTGTTACCATTCTTCTAGCCCTCTTAATATTTTTCTTTTTGCAGGATCGCAGCGAACTTAAAAAACAAAAAGGAGGCAAGTCATGACATCAGGTCTTACTTCCAAACGGGCTATTATTCATGTTATTATGATTCTGCTGGGTTGTATATCAATAGTACCGATTTATCTGCTGTTGGTTAATGCCACACGTTCTACCGAGCAGATCAATTTGGGATTATCCCTAATTCCGGGCGGCAACGCCATGTTCAACTGGCGGATCTTAACCGGACGGGGATTTCAAATTTGGCAGGGATTTGGAAACAGCGCTTTTATTTCTATCAGCACTACGGCATTAAGCGTTTACTTTTCGGCTATGACTGCCTATGGTCTGCATGTCTACAAGTTTAAGGGTAGAATGGCGCTGTGGACGGTGATCCTTATCATAATAATGCTGCCTGCAACGCTTTCTATTATCGGTTTTTTTCAGTTCATTTCCCGGCTAAAGCTCCGTGATAGTTATATTCCTCTCATTATTCCGGGTATTGCCGCAGCAGGAACGGTTTTGTTTCTTCGGCAATACATGATGTCTGCTATATCAAAAGAACTTATTGAGGCAGCGAGGATCGAAGGCGCCGGCGAATACCGGATATTCAATTTAATTATTCTTCCGATTATGCTTCCAGCGCTTGCGGCCCAGTCGATATTTACCTTCGTAGGTTCGTGGAATAACTTTATCACACCATTTATACTAATTTCCAGCGAGAAAAAATATACTTTGCCTATGCTTGTTCAAAGTCTTCGCGGCAATATCTACCGTGCCGAGTACGGTGCAATTTATTTCGGAATTGCCATTTCACTCATACCAATCCTGTTATTTTATGCTTTCATGTCAAGGTTTATCATCTCAGGTATAACTATGGGCGGTTTGAAGGAATAATGTTTTTACCGCAGTCTCACGCAGACTGCGGTTTTTTTTAAGAACCAGAGTATATTAGAAATCTACACGCTTAAGGATGATTAGCCGCTCCCGCGAATTGGCTGTTGTAAAGTTCCGCATAGAAGCCCCGGCGTTCAAGAAGTTCCCTGTGTTTTCCCTGTTCAACAATCTCGCCGTTTTTTAAAACAAGAATAAGATCAGCATTGCGAATGGTGGAAAGCCTGTGAGCGATAATAAAACTGGTGCGNCCTTTCATCAATAAGTCCATTGCTTTCTGAATGAGTCTTTCTGTACGGGTATCAACACTGCTTGTTGCTTCGTCCAGAATGAGCATTCCCGGATTTGCGAGAATCACACGCGCAATAGTAAGAAGCTGTTTTTGCCCTGCGGAAATATTGTCGCTCTCTTCGTTAAGAACCATGCTGTAACCGCCCGGGAGTGTCCGCACAAAGTGATCTACTTGTGCGGCTTTTGCGGCCTCTTCAGTTTCGGCTTCGGACGCCTGCGTCCGGCTGTAGCGTATGTTATCCGCAATTGTGCCGGAAAAAAGCCATGTATCCTGCAGTACCATTCCGAAAAGCGAACGCAAATCCTGCCGTTTAAAGGCGCGGATATCCTCCCCGCCTATAGAAATTGAACCGCCTGTAACATCGTAAAAACGCATGAGGAGTTTTACAATCGTCGTCTTGCCGGCGCCGGTGGGTCCCACTATCGCAATTTTCTGACCCGGCTCAATACGGGCGCTGAAATCCCCGATGACAGGCTTTGCGGGATCGTAGCCGAAGCGGACATGATCAAAAACTATCGAACTCCGGGAAGAAGGCGGCGGCAAAGCCGCAATCGGATCGGGTATCTCTTCGGCTTCCGCAAGGAATTCAAAAACCCTCTCCGCCGCTGCGGCTGTCTGCTGGAGTATGTTTGAAATATTAGCGATGTTAGTCAGAGGGTGGTTGAACGAGCGAATGTACTGCAAAAAAGCTTGAATGCCGCCAATCGTTATTATTCCCCGCAGGACAAAAAAACCTCCGGCGGCGCAAACCACGACGTAGGTAATATTTCCCACAAAAGCGGTAATCGGCATCATGAGACCGGAGAGGAAATTAGCCTTCCATGCGGATTTGTAAAGTTCCCGGTTCAGGGAATCAAATGTCTTTACCGAATCGGCCTCGCCGCAAAAAGCTTTGACCACTATGTGGCTTGAGAACATTTCCTCAATGTGACCGTTCACGTTCCCAATACACTTCTGCTGGGCTTTAAAGAATTTCTGTGACTGCTTAACAATTAAGGTGATAAAAATTATCGAAAGGGAAAGAAAACAAATGGCTATAATAGTAAGAATCCAGTTTACCGAGAACATGATGCACAGGATTCCAACCACAGAACTGACAGACGTGATTATCTGGGTAAGGCTCATGGTGAGAGTCTGGTTAACAGTATCCACGTCGTTGGTAAGCCGGGAAAGAACTTCCCCGTGTGTAACGCCGTCAAAATAACTGAACGGCAGGCGGTGAAGTTTATTGCTGATATCGTCCCTTAAAGTATAGGTTACCTTGACGCTCACCCTTGTCATTAAAAAACCCTGTATCCACGAACAAAGAGC
>WRGH01000016.1 GCA_009787285.1 Brevinematales bacterium | reverse complement strand
CCATTTGGGGTACGGGTGGTACTTTTTCGCTTGCATCCGCCCTCTCCCCCCTTTCAGGAATTTTTTTCGGACCTATAGCCGGAGCTCTATGTTCTGCCGCAGGAGGATTTGCGGGAAGCTTCATTGCGCCTCACACAGCATGGATGGGGCCATTTACTTTTATTGTAAGTACAATCACCGCGTTTAGTTCAGGCTGTATTGCATGGGGAAAGTGGCCTCCTGTAGCAATAAACAGAGCCGGAAGTATAATTATTAACGGTGGAATTATAGTTTATTTTATCGGAACAGCGCTTTGGTTTACCCAGGAAATTGGAAGAAATATTATTTATTATCCGCTTGTAGTTTACTCTCTTGGTTTTATCGTTATGATAACAGGAATTATTTTTTCAGGTTTGCTTTTCTTGTCTCCAAAACGTTTTTTAAAGTTTCCGGCGATATGGTTATGCGCTTTCGGCGGTCTTATCGGCGGAGCTTCAATCGGAAACTTTTTCTCTCTTGTACTGTACAAACAGCCTGTAGAATTCTGGGCTGCTTTAACAGTTGTTTCTCCGGTTGAAAGAGCGGTTTTTGCCGCCGGTGCTATGATTATCGGAGTTCCGCTTCTTGAAGGACTAAATAAAATCGGTATACCGGCAGGCCCGCAGAGAGAAGAAGAACAGTGAAGATAGATTTTCATGTTCATATAACGCCTCCTGATATTATTGCGAATTGGGAAAAATACGCTGAAAAAGAACCGTACTTTGCCCTGTTATGCAACAGCAGGAATAACAAATTTGCAACTGCAGAGGAGGTTATCGCCGTACTGGAGGCTGAAGATGCGTTGTTTGACAGGGCGGTTGTTTTTGGTTTTGCGTTCCGTGACTCAGGGCTCTGCCGTTACGTGAACGATTATGTAATTGAGAAGGTCAGGCAGTTTCCGGAACGGNTGACAGGTTTTTGCGTCGCCTCTCCCGGCGGCGGAGCTGAAAAAGAAATTGAACGNTGCTACAGTCAGGGACTTGCCGGAGNGGGAGAACTGTTTCCGCAAGGGCAGGAATTTGACCCTGCAAATGAAAAAGAAACCGATGAAATTACCCGCATTTGCGGGGAGCTTGATATTCCGCTTCTTCTTCATGCCAATGAACCTGTAGGCCATTTTTACCCGGGAAAAACCGATGTGACTCTAAAACAGCTTGAGTTGTTTATAACAAATAACCCAGCATTAAAAATTATACTCGCACACTGGGGCGGCGGTATATTTTTTTATGAAACAATGGGCGAAATAAAGGAAAAATTCAAAAAAGTATACTACGATACAGCCGCCACGCCGTTTCTATATAATGAGCGAATTTACAATATAGCTAAAACAATGGGGCTTTGTGAAAAAATTCTTTTTGGAAGCGATTTTCCGCTTTTGCAGCATTCATGTTACATTTCTGCGCTTGAAAAAAGCGGACTCTCGACGGAAGAAAAGCGGCTTATACTTGGCGAAAATGCAAAAAACCTGTTAAAGATTAAAGGAGAATGATATAATTAAAATATGATAAAAAAAATGACAGGCGCAGTGGTATTGTTTTTCTTACTAAGTTTCATACATATCCCGCAAAGGGCGGATGCCGATGTATTTGAATATAAATATTTTTCAGGATCGCGTTACAGGATTCTTTCCGTTGTTGATGAAGCTGTATTTATTAACGGTATATTAAGCCATCGCGCGGAAATTCTTAACCGCATTGCGGTAGAAACAGTTGATGTTACCGATAACAAAGGGAGACTCAAGGCTGTCTTTCAGACATCGGAACGCATTGTTTATGATTCAGAGAACGGAGTTCGTCCTGAATCTTCCGGTTTTCAGTGGTCAAGAGAATATAATTCCGAATTTGAACGCGACAGGCTTGGATACCTTAAAATTGCCAATCAGTACTATATGCCGGTTGTACGTAACGTTCCTGTTTTTCCGGACAANAANCTTGAGATAATGGAAAANTGGAGAGCTGAAGGTCATGAAGTGCACGATTTCAGGGATTCTTTCGGCATAGAAGAGCCTTATCGCATCCCTTTTATTGCAAATTATACGTATCTAGGAGAACGCGAATGGAAAGGGCGCAGTTATCCTGCTTTTTCTGTAGAATATAAAATCGCTTCGCGCCCGCCTGTTGTAAGCGGACGAATTTACCCTGTGCGGATAATGGGAGATTTTGATCAGATTGTGTATTGGGATCACAAACTTGGTCAGGCGGCCGCATACGAAGAAAAATTCAGTATTTCTTTTGAAATGTCGAACAAAATTACGATTGTATTCCGAGGGAATGCGACTGCGGAAATTATAGAATCTGAACATATGGACAAGGAAGAAATTGCAGCCGGAATCATTGATGAAATAAACCGTCTTGATATTTCTGACGTAAATGTAAGGGTAGTAGAAGATGGTATAGCAATCAGTCTTGAGAATATCGGCTTTTATCCTGATTCCGATAAACTGCTTCCGGGAGAGTTTGAAAAAATAAACAGAATAGCGGAAATACTTTTACAGTATCCCGAAAGGGACATAATGATCGCAGGTCATACCGCCCTTGCAGGCACAAGCGAAGGAAGGATGCAGCTTTCTATTGAAAGAGCGCAGGCTGTAGCGGATTACCTTTTGTCAAAGAAAGTCCGCGCTGCGGCTCGCATGGTAATCAGAGGCTTTGGGGCGGAAAGACCAATTGCAGATAACAGTACTCAGGAAGGCATGAGTAAAAACCGAAGGGTAGAAATAATCCTTTTGGAAAATTAACGGAAAAACAAAACAAATGCCTTCTTCGCAGAATGCCGCATCAATCGCGCAAAAAACAAACTATGTTCTTGAGCGGCTTATACCCATAACAACTCCGATGGCTATTGTAATTGGTTTTTTACTGTCTTCTTTTTTTATACATTTACGTCCTTTTGTTCCGACTCTATTCGGAATAATGACATTTTCAGGCGCGCTAAAACTGCGTCCCGCGCAGTTGGGAACGGTATTACGCAATCCTTCTCCCATACTGTTGTTCTTTTTTGCGGCGCATATAATAATGCCTGTTTTTGCCATGGCGGTTTCTTCGTTGTTTCTTGCTAATCAGGATGTTACAACCGGTTTTGTCCTTTTGTTTTCAGGTCCTACCGCAGTTTCCGGCTTTATATGGGTTTCAATCTTCAAGGGGGATATGGCTCTTGGGTTAACATTAATCCTGCTTGATACCCTGTTTGCGCCGCTTGTTGTGCCCGGCGGCGTCTCTTTGTTAATGGGCGCAAAAATTGTTATGGCCGGAAGCAGCATTGCGGCTTCTCTTTTGTTTATGATAGTAATTCCCACATTTTTGGGAGTGACTGTAAATGAAATCAGCAAGGGAAAGATACCGGCGCTTGTCTGCCCATGGTTTGATCCTTTTGCCAAGATATGCCTTATGGCGGTTATTGCGACTAACGCTTCGATTATTGCTCCGGGAGTGAGATTTAACGATCCTTTTGTCTGGAAAACGGCGGTTATTGTTATTGCAGTAACGTTTGCAGGCTTTTTTATTATTAAGTTTACCGCAGTTATCGGAAAATGCCGCAGTCCGAAAGATATAAGCATGATAATTGCCGGAGGATTAAGAAATAACAGCGCTATTATGACAATAGCCGTTAATTTTTTTCCGGAAGCCGCCGCCCTGCCTACATTGCTAAGTATCATGTTTCAGCAGACAATAATGGCAATTATGGGAAAAGTGTTTTCAGGAGATAAACAGAATGTTGTTAAGGTTTCAGAATAATCCGGCTACTTACTGAAAAATTCAAGTTTCAGCGCAGATTCATCCAAAATAATTGCGACTTTTCCCTGTGAAAGCAGGCGGCGGTTTTCTTCGGATGAAATTATTAGCATTGCGTCATTTTTATCGATGATAATGTCTGTAGGCTTTATTCCGAATACGCCGCTTGCAAAAATCTTTAACGGCTTATCTCCGACAACAGCCTGCAATTCAGGAGAAAGCCCTGACGGGTTTCTTTGGAATATACCCTTAAGCGGCGAATAATGTACCATTGAAATATTCCGTGATTCAAGCATATTTCGTTCATAAATAAGATTCATTTCGCTGTCCCATATTTTCGGGAACAGGCAGGGAACGGCAAGGACTGAGCTTTTCATTCCGTAAATTGGCAGGCTTTCGGAAGCAATAATTATAATCCCTGTGTACTGTGCGGCTGAAACCGGATTCAGCGTCCGCGCAACCTGCATTGGACGGGTATGGCGTAAAATGGCTGAACTTACGCCTGAAAGGGGTATTGTGTAGGATGTTGTCATTTTTAGCATATCGGGAGAAAGCGACGGCGGCAGGGAATTGGCATTAAGCGCAAGAGCTTCTGTTTCAGGCAGGCTGAACTCGCCTCTGTCTATAAGGTCTGCGATTGTTGAAGAAGAATCTACCTGTAAACCAAGAATACCCGGTTGTATAAGCCTTAAGCAGCCTTCGCTTAATAACGCTTCCCCCTGAAGCCTTCCCGCAGGCAGTTTGATGCCTGCTGATACAAGGTCAAGTGAAACCGTAGCCATGATNTGCATTGTGTCCCATTCCAGTATGCCTGTTATGTCCATTTTAGAGTCGGCAAAAGCGCCTGAAACGGTAAAAATTATTAGTAATAGTACAATCACTCTGTACATCAAAAATACTCCTAATCTATTATCGGTGTTTTTGGGATTATTCCTGACGTAACNATGTCAGTTAAGAGCCGGTATTACTACAGTTTCCCCTATGCGTAAATAACGGTCCGAAATACCGGGGTTGTGCTGTTCAATTAAATCTAAAGATGTTCCGTAAAGCCTTGACATCCCCCATAAAGTGTCGCCCTTGCTTACTATATGGTAATTAAAACGGAGCAATTTCAGGTCTTCCCGCTCCAGAACGCGGCTGACATTCTCGTAATGCACTGCAGGAACAATCAGATTACGGCTGTTATCCTGCATGGTGATCCCATGAAGCAATTCCGCGTTAAGCCGCCTGAGTAAATCCCTTTCAATGCCCGCTTCTTCGGCAAGTACATCAAGTGAAATCTGACGCTGCAGCGGAATCGCAGCCCATTCAAAAGGCTTATGCCAGATATTTATTCCAAATCTCCTTGGCTGGGATAAAATATAAGTTATAGCTATTAATTTCGGCAAATAATGTTCGGTTTCCTGCCTTATTTCCTTTTTCTGCGTCAGCTCCCAAAAATCGTTGATTTTTGTTCTTTGTACCGTTCTTGTAATTTGACCAAGTCCGCAGTTATATGCGGCAATAGCAAGTTCCCAGCTTCCGAGCGCTTTGTAGTTGTCTTCAAGTTTTTGCAAAGCGCCCTTTGTGGATTTGATAAAATCCTGCCTTTCATCAATATAATCATTAACTTTTATTCCGAACGGCGAAATACTGTTCATCATAAACTGCCAAAGCCCCGCCGCGCCGGATTTGCTTTTTGCCGTTATCTGAAAACCGGATTCAATTACAGGGATATAAAGAAGCTCAAACGGCAGATTCCGTCTTTTAATTTCCTCTNTGATAAAAGACATATAAATATTCCCGCGTTCAAGNACTGTGTTTAAATAGGCGATTCCTGCGGGACTTGAATAGTAGGTTATGTAATGCATTGTCAGCGGATTTTCAAGCGAAGATTTAGTCAACAGCGCGTAGCCGTCAAAGTTAAATGCGCCGNNGTTAACGTTAGGTGAATAATCCGAAGCGCCGCTCCTGGATTGGGGCGCGGCGGAACGCAAAGGCCTTTCGTTATCAGCGTTAGCGGTAAATACACTAATGCAGAAGACGAGAAAGATTATTTGGCATTTTATGAAACGCCGTTTCCGTGCAGCATTACGCATAAACTTTAAATTTTTTCTCCGAAGTAAATCCCCGCCCATTCCCAGCGTCCGTGTATTTCAGGATCCTGAGGAAAATGTATTTTGCGGAAATAAAAATACCATGTTGAAAGGTACTGCGACCAGCCGGTTGTTCTTAAATACGCTTCCGTAGCGTTAGAAGACGCGTCAAGGGTGGATGCGTACTTAATGTTGCTGTTGTACATAAACCCTGCAAAGTTAAAGTCTACCATTCTGGCGTCATCGGTTTCCGTCTGTCCCCATGAACGGTTGAAAAAATTAACCTTCGCCTGATACCGGCTTAATTGCCATGCGCTGCCCGCGTCCAGTGCGTTTTCAACGGCAGTTCTCAGCGCCCTAAGGCTTTCAAACGTCCAGTCTTTCGGGGACCTGCTGAAATCCACCTTTTCCCTTGCGTATTGATCCGCATCCGGAAAACCCGGAATTATCGTTCCTGTAAAGGGCAGATAATCCGAATATGCCTGAATTGCGCCGTTCCAGTCTCCGACCTTCTCGCAGGCCTGTCCGAGCATAAAATATGCCGCTCCCAAATCAATTTTATCGGGAAATCTGGAAATAAGTTCATTGTAATACCAAACCTGACGCTCCGGATTGCGGTTAAGGTTAATCAAGTGTTTCAGGCATAAAAGATGAATGGACTCGCCGTTAATAATAAAATCAGGATAATTCATGACGATTTGATCAAAATACAGAGTGGCAATAGGCTGTGAACCCTGCTGTATATAGGCATGGCTGATCATCAAAAGATAATAACTGTTGTAGGGATCGGAAAGGTTTTTAATAATTCTTGCGCTTAAGAAATGAATCAGCCTGTCGTAATCCTTAAGACGGGCAAAACTTGCGGCAATTTCCCTGACAACGGTAAATTCATCTTCACTTCCCGGCTGCTCCGTTTTTAGCAGACCGAACAATACCAAAAAGTTTTCCCTGTTTTCCTTTGATCCTGTAATATAATACGGGTCAACTTCCGTTTTGTTATTTGCATAATTCACAGGCAGAAAGTTACATGACAGGAATGAAAAGATAACGAATGTGAAAATTGAAAAAAACAGGCATTTATATCTAATATTTTTATTAATATTGCAGTATTTTTTCATTATTTCCGATGTTATAAATATTACCATTGTGTTATTATTTTGTATATGGAGGAATAACCTCCCGGTGTTATTTTTTTGGGAAAAATAATTTGTGGATATTTAAAAGTGCCGACAATAATCCGGTATCGCNTTTTCTCCGTATTTGTTTTCACTGTATTATTATCGGCTCCTGCCGCTATTTTCTGTCAGTCAAGACCTCAATCCGGCAATACCAATAATCGGCAGCAGCCTCCTTCCGGTCTTGTAGAAGAAATACGCAGTTTAACCGAAACAGGCCGTTTATCATCTATGCTTGAAGCGTTGGAATTAATCCGAAGCAGGGATATCAGCGGCGTTGACTTTGGGCGTATGATGATCGGGATCAATACGCTTTTAATAAAACTAGTCTATCCCGATTCGCCTGTACAGCTTCCGGTTATCGATCTTCCGCAGACTTTCAACTATACCCGCATAATAAGGGAGGCTGAAAAAGGCGTATATGTCCGTCCTTCCGAGACTTCGGATGATTTTTTCGAGCATATCCTTGTGTTTTTAGCGATAAATGAACAAACAAAGCCGGAAGTATTGTCTGATATTTTTAGAAATCTGGTAAAAGCAGGCCAATTAAAGCCGAATTCACTGTTACCGCCGTATCTTCAGGGCTTAATTCAAGAGCGTTTAGGCCGTCTTGATCAGGCTGAAGCCGCTTATAGACGGGCTTATGAAATGTCCAATGAATGTTATCCCGCATTAATGAATATTGCCCGGATAAAGAGTCTTTCGGGAAATACGGCGGAAGCGCTGTCCCTTTTTTCGGACTTGGTAATCCGCTACCCGAACAGCGCCGGTATAAAACGCCAGCTTGCCGTCGTCTTGCTGGAGAATGGCGACCTTTCAAGGGCATTATCCGCAATAGACGAACTTCTGTTTTCAGCGCCGAGGGAAGGCGAGCTTCTGCTGATAAAAACCCGTATCCTTATAGAGCAGGGGCAATTTTCTCAGGCAAATGCGATCCTTGACACTTACGCTTCAATAAATTCAAACAACAGGGATTATCTTTTTTATCGTGCCAGGGTGCAGGCTGAAGGAAATAAAAACCGTGACGCCGCTATTAATTACCTGCGTTCCATACTCCGTACTAATGCCAATGACACGGAGACGCTGCTGTACGCCGCTTCGCTTTTATTAGACTCCGCCCGTCCTGCGGATCGGGATGAGGGCAAGGGGCTTTTGGCGCGCTTGCAGAGAACNTCAGGCTCTTCAATAGAAGTTATGAATTTAAGCCTTGAGGATGCAATCAGGCGTGAAAGCTGGAAGGAAGCGCAGGCATTCTTAAACCGCATTCTCGCAGTTCGCCGTACTCCAGCAGACTTAATTAACGCATATCAGGTTGAACGCAATCTTGGAGACAACGCAAAAGCGCTTGCCTTTGCGCGGGAATTATATGAAAAAAATACTTCCAATAACGAATATATTGTTGTATTAATTTCAGCGTTGATTGACAGCGGCAGAAGNGCAGAAGCTTCGCAGATGATTGAANGCAGAATCAATTCTGTAAGCGGCGGAAGCGTAAAAGCCCAGTATTATTACCTAAGAAGCCGTATTCAGCCGAATGACGAAGCCGCTTTGAGCGATTTGCGCTCCAGTATTTTTGAAGACCCCAGAAACCTTGATGCGCTTATCGCCACTTTTGAAATTTACCGCCGGNAAAGGGAAGAACGCCGCGCGGTTTACTATTTGCGGCAGGCTCTTGCTATTGCGCCGGATAATCCCCGTTTGAAACGGTATGAAAAGGAATATGCCGAATTGCTTAAAAGAAATTAGCAATATTTTCATGCCGTTTTGCTACTTGAATATATACCGTTTTTTATGCTAGGGTGACAGGTAATATTATATTTAAGGATGTTACCCATGTATACATTTATTTTTCCGTTAATGGCAGCCCCGCCAACCGGTCAGGATGCCGGCAGTTCCAGTCTTTTTATGAGTTTTCTTCCCTTTGTCCTGATTATTGGCATTTTTTACTTTTTGATTATCAGACCGCAGAATAAAAAGCGGAAAGAAACCGAAAAAATGCTTTCCGCATTAAAGAAAGGCGACAGGGTAGTAACCATTGGCGGTCTTCACGGAACAGTTCAAAACGTCAAGGAGACGACTGTAATTATCAAAGTTGACGAAAATGTAAAACTGGAATTCCTTCGCAGCGCNGTTTCCTCTGTCGTAGCCGTCTCAAAAGATGAAAAAATCGAAGACAAGTCCGAAGACCAATCCTCCGGCAAGGCATAATCATGAGTAAACGCTATAGATTCTTTATAATTATTGCAGTAATGGGAATCTGTTTTCTTTTTCTCTGGCCTACTATACGATGGTATTTTTTTATACCGAAGGATCAACAGGCNCTTGCTCTGGAAACAAGGCAGCAGATAAGGACTTATGCTTCTCAGGCTGCACAGGGAGATTTACAGCGTATTATTGACGCTTCGCGTTATGACAGAGAAGTTCCCGACGGTCTTGATTTTTTAACAGCAGCCGCAAAAAAAAGGTACAAGGCTGACAAACGGCCTGTTCCGGATACATGGACGGCNAGAAATGTTCTTGCGGCGTTTTCCAGCAGGAGAGAAGCGCTGGATGCAGTTGAAAGTAAATACCGTGATGATATTTTTGCATTAAAGGACCTTCAGAAAAACGCTGTAAAACTTGGTCTTGATCTTTCCGGAGGGTTGAGCATTGTACTGCAGGCGAATTTTACCTCTCTTGAAGCCAAATTGGGACGTGCNCTTAATGATAATGACCGGACGGATGCAATGAACCGCGCTTTGGAAGTGTTGAACAGCCGAATTGACCGTTTCGGTCTTACTGAACCTATTATACGCCGTCAGGGAACGGATCAGATTTATCTTGAAATACCCGGAACCGCCGATCCTGAGCGGATCAACGACATCATAATGGGGAAGGGAAGCCTTGCTTTTCATCTTGAAGATTCAGAGGCGACCGAAAGATTCAACAGTTATTACAGAGCCAATCCTACGACAACTTTTGATACAAACGGAAAGCTGATTAATCCTTCCATTGTTCCGTCCGATGTAATGGTTCTTGGCTATTATATCAAGGACAGGTACGGTCTTGACGAACAGGCGAGAAATGTTGACGGAAGCCTTAGGTTTATAGCCGTAAAGAAAGANGTAGGGCTTGACGGAAACTACATAGAAGAAGCCATTGTTGAACGCGGCAGAGTAGACGGCAGGCCGGAAGTTGTTTTNGGTCTGACTCCCGAAGGCGGAGAGATTTTCTACAGGCTTACGTCAGCTAACATAGAAAAAAACCTTGCCATTGTTCTTGACGACAGGGTAAAATCAAATGCCAGAATATCGTCAGGTATCCGTGAAAGGGGAACAATAACAGGTTTTGGCGCAGATGAAGCGCAGAACATAGCNCTTGTTTTAAGGACGGCGGCGCTGCCTGTGGAACTTGAAGTAGCCAATCAGCAAAGTATCGGCGCTTCAATGGGGGAAGACACAATACGTCAGGGGCTTTACGCTCTNTTGGGCGGAGTTGCGGCTGTTCTTGTTTTTATGCTTGTTTACTATAAAACTTCCGGAATTAACGCGATTATTGCGCAGATACTTAACTTTTACCTTATGTTCAGCATACTTTCAGCCTTGAATTTTACGCTGACTCTGCCTGCAATTGCCGGATTTATTCTTACAATAGGAATGGCGGTAGACGCAAGCGTAATTATCTTTGAGCGCATGAAGGAAGAAATGCTTNTTGGAAAAAGCCGCAAGGCGGTAGTAGAAGCAGGTTTTGACAAAGCGTTTTGGGCAATTATGGACTCTAATATTACTACATTTATTGCGGCTCTTTTCCTTTCACAGCTTGGATCAGGCCCAATCAAGGGATTTGCGGTCAGCCTTGCAATNGGCGTATTTTCATCGGTCTTTACCGCCCTTTTCGTGTCACGGCTCATTTTTGACTTTGGCACTGACGTTATGCGCAGTAAAAAACTTTCCGTTAGCTGGAAGATGCATATTCAGAATGAAGCGTTAAGGGGAGCCAACTAATGAGAAAAACAATTAACTTTTCAAAATTTTTCCTGCCTGCGGCAATCTTATCATGCGTGGTAGTTATATTTGGAATTACAGGCTACATTTTTCTGGGATTTACGCTTGGCGTAGATTTTCAGGCAGGTTTAATACAGGAAGTGCAGCTTGCTCCTACAGCTTTTTCCATACGCTGGTCGGGAACGTCAAACGCAATTCTTTCCTTTGACCGAGGCGGACTTTACATTGTTATTTCGGGTTCCGGAATAGAAAATAGAACTTATTCGTTTACATTCAATGAATACGCCACTGTCGGCTCTCTTTCACGCGCCATGATGCAGCAGCTTGACGAGCTTGAGGTATCGGTAATTGCAAGGGAAGGAGTAAATACGCAGTGGCTGATTTTCAGTTCGCTTGGTAATCCCTACCTTGGCAGCGATACTCCGTATGTAGTCCATTACCTTGATCCNCAGAGTCCGCCGGTTGATATTTCCGTGATTAGAAGCGCAACGGCAAGCCTTGGGCAGGAAGTTTCGGTTCAAAATGTCGGCTCNCCGCAGGACAGACATTTTATGCTGCGCATTGAAGACAAGGGCGAAAATAAAATTCTTTCCGGTCAAATTACCCAGTCTTTGGAATCGTATTTCGGAAACGGTGAAATTGCGGTATTACGCTCCGACTTTGTAGGTTCGCGTTTTTCAAAGGATCTGACTGATCAGGCGGGAATCCTTGTCAGTCTTACCCTGCTTTTAATTCTTGTTTATGCGTCAATCCGCTTTAAACCGCAATACGCCATTGGGGCGATACTTGCCATTATTCACGACGGCATAGTAATTATTGCGTTTGTAGTTTGGACAAAGATGGAATTTACCACAAGTACAATAGCGGCAATTCTTACCATACTTGGTTATTCAATCAACAATACGATAGTAGTTTTTGACAGAATAAGGGAAACCCGCCGTATATACCCTGATAATTCTTTTGTTGATGTGTTGAACATTTCGCTTACCGCAGTGCTTGGCCGTACAATTATTACAACATTAACAACCATGCTGGCGGTAATATTCCTGTTTATATTTGCCAAAGGTTCAATGAAGGATTTTGCGCTTGCTTTGCTGGTCGGTATGGTTTCCGGTATCTATACGTCGCTTTTCATTGCGACAGGTTTTGTGAATTTTTGGGAAGACCGTAAAATTAGACGGCAAAAAATAAAACAGGCTGCCATTCAAAAAGTTTGAAAGTAATCCGTTCAAATGTTCTGGGCTTCTGTATGGGAGTACGCAGGGCTGTAGATATGGCCGTTGAAGCGGCGGGTTCCTGCAGCCGTGTTTACTCTATTGGTCCTGTCATTCATAATCCGGAAGTTTTAGCCGCTCTTGAAAGCAAGGGAGTTGCATCAGTCAATGAACTTGAACTTCCTGAAAACCTTGAAAATTGTTCAGTAATAATACGCGCGCACGGAATCAGTCCGAAAACGGAAGACGAACTGCGTAACAGGGGATGCAAAATAATAGACGCCACCTGTCCCAGGGTGAAAGCAAGCCAGCTTAAAGCAAGAGAACTTGCAGACTCTGGTTTTTTTCTTTTTCTTGCGGGAGAAGCGGGACATGCTGAAATTAAAGGTATACTTGGCTATGCAAGAGATGGATTTTGCGTAACAGCGGAATGCACCGCAGAAGTACAGAGGGAGGCCGCAAGACTTTATAAGACGCGCGGCAGTGTAAAGACAGCCCTATTGGGGCAGACTACAATTTCCGAAGACGAGTACAGCGCAGTAAGTGAAGCAATAAAAGAATATTTTCCCGATCTGAAAATTATTAATACGATATGCGCCGCTACTGCCGACCGCCAGAAATCACTTCGGAAACTTTTGAATCATGCGGAGGCTGTTGTTATCGCCGGCGGCAGGGAATCCGCAAACACGCGCCGCCTCTTACTAATTGCGCAGGAAAGCGGTAAACCATGCGTGTTGGCGGAAAACGCAGGCGAAATACCGAACAGTTTTAAGAAATTTGAAACGGTGGGGCTTTGCTCCGGAGCTTCTACGCCGGATTCTGTTATTGATGATATAGAAAGAGAGTTAATAAGCTAAACCCATTTATTTGCATTGATTGTTTTTCAGCGATAACCCATTTCGCCTAACGCTTTTTCCGCTTCTGTGATTTCATCAAAATCCATTATGTGATTTTTATAGATAATTGAGTTTTCATGTCCTTTNCCAAGCAAAAGAACAATATCTCCTTTGCCTGCAAGACTCAAAGCTTTGCGGATTGCCGAAAGCCTGTCAGGTATAAGAAATAAATTTTCACCCCGGATAAAATTTTTATGTTTTTCCGTATTTGAATCTGAAACGCATTCTGCGACGCCTTTTGCAATTTCTTCCAGAATATCCATTGGGTTTTCACCGCGCGGGTCTTCGTCCGCCGCAATAATAACATCAGAATAATCTGCGGCAATTTTTCCCTGTTCCGCCCTTTTTTGGGTATCCCTTTCTCCTGCGGAACCAAAAAGGCTTATTATTCTGCCTCCTGTTTTATCAAGACGGCTGCGCAGGGGCGGGAAAATGGCCTTGAATGATGAAGGGGTGTGCGCATAATCCACAACAACTTCAAAAGGCTGACCTTTGTTAATAGCCGTCATTCTTCCCCTTACGGGTTTTAATTTTTTTACAGACGGGGCAATTTCCTTAACAGGCAGTTTTAAAAGGTTTGAAACAACAAGAAGGGAAGCAAGAACGTTACGCGCATTAAAAGAACCCGGAAGAGCGTCCCTGATTTCGATACGTTCATTTAATGCCGGAATAAAAACCATATACCAATTGCCCCAAGCGCCGCTTTCAATGGCTTCAAGGATAATATCCGCGTCTACGCCGGCCGCGCTGAACGTGAATGTTTTTTTGCGCGTTGCCGCAGCAAAATATCCGCAGCTTTTGTCGTCCGCGTTTATTACACCGAAAGGTTCAAAAGAAGTTGAACCGCCGCAGCGGCTGCAATTGTCTAGAGCGCGGAAAAGATTTGCCTTGTCGTCCCTGTACTGTTCCCATGTTCCGTGGAATTCAAGATGTTCATGGGTTACATTGGTAAAAACGGCGGAAGAAAATTCAACGTCCCCAAGCCGGTTTGTCAATTTTGAGAGGCCGTGCGAACTGGCTTCTACTACGGCAAATTCACAGCCGTTATCTGCCATTTCAAAAAGAAGCCGCTGTACTGCTGGCGCTTCGGGAGTGGTCTGATGCTCGCTGTTCCATTGAACTTCAGAACCCAAGCAGCTTTGTACGGTTGAAAAAAAACCGGCTTTTTTCCCCATTAATGTCAAAAGCTGCCAGATAAGGAAGACAGTGGTGCTTTTTCCCTCAGTTCCTGTTACTCCAATTACGAGCATTCGGTGTGAAGGATTGCCGTAAAAGGCAGCCGATACGGGCGACATTGCAAAACGTGAACTGTCTGCCTTTAAATATGTTATTCCGTTTTTTTTCTGTATATTCTCATTTTCGTGAACGATTACAGAAGCTCCGCTTTTAATTGCATCGTCAATGTAAAGACTGCCGTCTGTGTGCAGACCGGGCAGGGCAAAAAAAAGGTTTCCGTTTTTTACCTTGCGCGAATCGTATTCAATGCCCGTAACAGTACAGTCGGTAATTTTATCGTGAAATTTTATTCCGGCCTTCTCTGCAACTTCATGCGTAAAAAAATCCAAAAGACGGCGTTCCATGCTTGTTGTATATTTACTCCTCGCCGAATACAATCGCCGTAAAAGTTAGAAGCTCGGCATCCGGCGCATCGTATGAACCTTCGGGAAGCCCTGCTTTTATGCAAATATAATCAAGATATTGATCAAGATTCCAGCCTTGTTCAACAGGGACCTGCGGCAAGAGTACCCCTGAGCGAGCGCCCCTCCTAAGGTACAACCCATGAACGCCGACTTTTACTTTCCGCGGATCGGGGCAGGGCGTCATTGGTGAAAGCGCTGAAATTTCTATATGGGTGCGTGAAAATTCTTCTTTTTTTAGCGGCGGAAAACGCGGATCTCCGAAAGCGGCTTCCCTTGCCATAAGGCGGACTGTTTCTATTAAAGGCAAGTTAGCTGTCATTCTGCCGATACAGCCGCGCAGACTGTGTTCTGCGCCTGTGTGCAGGCTTACAAATGCGCCGCATGGTTTGTAAAGGCTTGAATCTTCGTTTTTCTCCGTTTTGGAATAGACAGGTTTACGGCCTTCCAGTTCTGCGGCTATGGTTTCACGCGCCTGCGCAAGTAAAATATTCTGTTCATTTTTATCAATGTTGAATTCCATATTATTTAAATTATAATATTAAAATTGGTTATGAAACAGGGCAGAGTATCAAAAACGGTAAAAGTAGGCGGTTTTTCCCATGTCCGCCCTGTATATATTGGCGGGAATTATCCTGTAGTTATTCAAACTATGTGGAAAGACCGTATTACCC
>WRGH01000015.1 GCA_009787285.1 Brevinematales bacterium | reverse complement strand
GCAATTGATCTGTAAATTTCTTCGTCTTCGGGAATAACGGGCAGGACGCATGAATAATAATGCCCGTTTATTTCCCCTATCCAGAAATTTGAAATTCCTGTNACAGCGGGNGCTTTTTCAGGAAGGCAGTATTGCGCNCCTAAAGCAAATTCATTGTAATAAATTTCCGTGTATTCAGGAGGAAAACCAAGNTATTGATACTGGGTCTTTACAAGAGGGAGCAATGNCTTCATCGCTTCGTAAGTTTCTTCCTGTTTTTTTACAGAAGGAACAAAAACTGAAGTTCCAAGAAAAGAGTCCGTTTTATGCGCGGAAGATTCTTTTTNAAGACGCTGAATTAATTTTTCTTCATTTTCTATCGTTTCTTCAGGACTTCTTCCTGAAACAATAAAATACCAAAATGANGAACCTTGTCCAAGAACACGGGACGTTATTTTTTCGGATTCCTGCATTGAAGAAGACATAGTATAAAGTGATGATATGTCATTCTNTATTTTTATGCCGTTTGGATGAAGAAAAATAATTAATAGGCAGCCGACAGAAAAAATCGCGATAATTAAAACCCTGACGGCAGGCGGCAGAGAAANATTTTTGAAATAAGAAAATAATTTTCCTGTAAAAAATTCCATCTTTCTTTTTTGTGGTACTTTGATACATGGGAAAAANCAATAGATACTGAGAAAGGAACTTGCAAGCCCTGNCATGGAAAAAACCGCGAATTGTTTTAATATCGGAAAAGGAGCAAGCAAGAAGGCAAAAAAACAAATTTCTGTTGAAACAAAGCACATGATTATACTCTTTGATATGTGGGAGCGAATTTCATTTCCGTTTTTTAAGGCTGTATTGCCTTTCCAGTGTATAAAAAAATGTATTGAATAATCTACGCAAGTGCCTATAAGCGTTGTGCCGAAAACAAAGGTGATAATATGCACTTCCCTGAAGATCAAGAGCGCCGCCGTTGTTGCCATAATTAATGACAACAACGCGTCAAAAACGGATAAAAGAACGGGAAGGGGAGAGCGGAATATAAAAAGAAAGAGCGCCAGTATAATTAAAAGCGCNGCGGTACTGATTACCGATATTTCCCTTTGCGCATTTGAAGAACTTTCGTAACTGTGAAAAGGAACTCCCGAAAAATAAAATTCAAGATCAGGTGTGTCTTTTTTTATTTCTTCCGCNGCCGCATATATCTCCCTTATNATATTCCTGCTGCCGCTTAAGGAAACTGCCTGNGGAGAAAGGGTCATACGCAGAAGCACATACCATTTTCCGTCTATATGAGAAGATAGAACGTCATCTTTAAGACCTAGACTGCCTCCTAGTAACAGCGATGGCGCAATGTCCTCCATTCGTCTTTGCGTAAGAAGAAACGGGTCTTTATCAATATTTTCCAGTGAAAAAAAATTAAATGCTCCGTAAGCGGCGGCAATAGCGTCTTCAGCAATTTCGTCGGCCTTGCCGTTTTCCAGCAGACTGAGTGTTTCTTTTCCTGTTATAACAAAACGGTACTTGTACAGAAAATCATTTAACTGCGCCATTCCGGTAGAATCAAAATAAAGAAAAAGCTGTCTTACTTTTGTTGATTTTTCAAACTCGGTAAATAAAAAACCAGCGCCTTTTTTAGCATTTTCAAAATCAGGCGCCGCCGCAAGGATAATTGCCTCGCCGGCGTTTTTTTCACTTAGAATGTTATCTGCTTTTACGGCTTCTTTTGACTGCGCTGATTGAGGAAGCATATCCTGAAGCATGGCATTAATGCGCACAGGACCTGTCAATAAAACAGAAAACCCAAGTAACGCGGGAATTGCTAGATGAAAAAACAGCCAAAACCGAATAGGTTTAGTTTCAAGGAACTGTAAAATACGCTTTTTCATTTACATTTAATTCCGCAGGATAGCTGTGATTCGATAAAATATATTCAGTGCTGTCGCCGTTTTGCTGGTATATTAAAATTGACCTTATTGCCGAGTCGCCCTTCATGGCAATTCTTCCGGTAACGGAAGCGACAGTCCTGTCCTTAGGTATCAGCCCCATTTCCCAGTTAGTAATGATGCCAATAAAGTAGAGTTCAAAATTTTCCGTAAGCCTTTGCTTGTCTCCCGTAAATACCGCGTTTATAATTTCCGCCATACGAATAAAAGTTTCATTTCCCTGTGTTGATAAAACAGTTCTTTGGTTTCCTCTTGACTGTATTATATAATCTTTGCCAAGCGTCACNGTAGAAGGAAAAGGTTTAACAGTATCCCATACCATGCCTAAACCGGAAACAATCANAAAATTGCCTGAAGAAACAAGAGACCTGTTTAACCTGTTTATTTTTTTTTCCTGTTCAAAATTTCCCTTTACAATAGTGTGTTCAGCTAACATTGCGGATATTTTAGCAAAGGCGTCCATTGTTTGCAGGCTTAAGGGATTGTCAAAAAGAGAATTATTAATTTCATCTGNCCATAATGTTACTGCAAAAAAAGAAAGATACAAAATGAGAAAAAACTTCCTCATGCTTTTTTTCCGTTCATTAGAATTTCAATTTTATTTATTAATACTCTTGGACATTCAAAACAGGATTTTTTTGTTTTTAAATCATAAGCCATTTGGGAACTTGTCCCTTTTGTAATAATCTGTCCTGTCTGCGCATTACGAATTTCGTATCGTATTTTAAGNAAATTTTCGTATTCAACAAGTATTGCTTTTATTCTTGCGCGATCTCTATAATGAAGAGACCCGATGTACTTTGCGGATATTTTAGTTACGGGAAAAGCAAAACCGGATTCTTCCATTTGACTGTAGTCATAACCTATTTTTTCAAGAAGACAACGGCGGCCAATTTCAAAATAATGAATATAATTGCCGTGCCAGACAACCCGCAATGGATCAACATCATAGAATTCAACGGTTATTTCTTCTTCCGCCCAGATGTTATACGGTCCGTTGTTTTCTGAAGCTTCCATTTATTATACCCCTTTTGACCAGAAATTAAAAAAATTATACCACTGGAACGGATGTTTTTTACAGTAAAATTCAAGAAACTCAGCATAAGAAATTGCCATGTTACGGCTGCGCAAAAGACGTTCCTTTTTTGTACAATCAAAAGAAATACCGCATTTATGTACATACATGTCATATTCAGAAATTAAGGACAGTTCTTTCCGCCGAAAGGCAAAGACAAAATATACCGGCGCATTCATCAACGCCGCCAAATAAAAAATTCCGTGCGAAAACGGCGCNNGCTCTCCGANAAAGGGGAGCATAAGGTTTTTCTCAATGCCGGAAACAGAAGTTCTGTCGCCTGCAATTACCGCAAGTTCTCCNGCTTTTAATTTTTCTTCCAGAAGAATTGCAGTATAAGGATCAATTGTTTTTGCGTTTATTGTATCCATACCNGACTGNGGATTCAATTCCTTGAGTATCTTATTAAAATGCGCAGTAACTTCCGTATCCATTATTGACGTAACCTTTATTTTTCGCGATACGCCGGTCTGGTTAAAACTGGCAAGTCCTCTTAATAGTTCCATATTTCCGGTATGAGATATGATAATTAAAACGCCGTTTTTATTTTCCAGTTTCTGAATAAGATCTTCTATATCGTCGTCCTGAAAATGAATGTTTTTAAAAGAAAACTTGCCTCCCCATGATTGAAGCTTTTCTACCAGTGAAAGGGAAAATGAAATAATGTGGCGTAACGAGCCAAAAGGAGAGCGGCATTTTTTTTCCAATACGGGGTTTTCCATAAACGGCGCGGCTTTTAATAAAAAACGCCTTGATTCTGTTCTTCCTTTTCTTGAAAAAAGAAAATAGAAAAAACCCACAGGAAACGCAAGAATACGCAGAATAATGACAGGAAATATNTTAAACAGTATAAGCAGAATCTTTATATGCCAATAAGCCGCCTGTTCTTTTTGCCGTGACCAGTGAACATTGCTTTCTTCATTTTTTTTCATGTTTCTTTTTTCTGCGCTTCAACTCTAAAACAAACAGCATTGGTAAACGTATCAGCATACCGATAAAAAGGCGGCTGAACATNAAGCTTATTTGCAGATTGTCCTTAATCATTCTGAAATTGGAAAAACCATCTTCGGGATAATTTATTTTTACATCGTAAAAAACCGGAAATACCCCGTTCCAGTACAGGCGTACTAAAATTTCAACATCAAAGCCCATATGTTTATTTATAAACGGATTTCTTGTAATTCGCAGCGACTCATAAACGGGGTAAACCCTGAAACCGCATAGTACGTCCTTCATTTCGCCTGAAAGAGTAACAACCGCGCTCCAAAAATTGGAAATTTTGCGTCCTGTTACCCTGCTTTCTGGAGCGGATTCGTCAAACACAGGACAGCCGCAGATAATTTTTTCAGGATATTTTGTGGATTCTTCAAGGAAAAACGCAGCCGCTTCCAAATCATGCTGGCCGTCTGCGTCTATCTGAAAAACATGGGTCAAGCCAAGTTCCGCCGCTTTTTTAAAACCTTGAATAAGAGCGCTTCCCTTGCCGATGTTCTTTTTCAAACTGACAAGGACTGTTTGCGGCGTTCCTTCGGCTAAATTCCTTAGTAAAACTTTATCTTGAAGATTATTTCCGTCATCAATAATTATTACAGGCAGGTTAAAACCGGCAAGTTTTTTTACAATTTGGCCGACTGTACTGCAATGACGGTAAACCGGAATAATAAAACCCTGTTTCAACTGACCTCCTAAATTAGCAAAGTTCCCGATGAATATATTGCGCCGCTTTCCTGAGAAGATATTTTAAAAGCAATTGATTTATCGTTCTTTTCAAGTTTTAAAATCAATTGAGAGNCNGGGCGGATTAATTCTGTAAATTTAATTCGCTTAATCTGCGAAAGAGCCGCGCTGATTCTGAAGTGTTTAGAAGCGCACTTCATAATCAGATCAATCTGGGCTACTGCAGGAAGAATCTGAAATTCCGGAAAATGTCCGTCAAAATACGGGCTTGTNCCGTGAATTGTAAATTCCACAGTAACTGAATTATCCGTTTTTTCAATGACTGACATTCCGTCGCTAATAAATAAAGATTTTATTTCTTCTTTATTTTTTTTACCCTGTGTATTAACAGGCATCGCTTCAATGTAACGCCATTTCTTTGGAATAACTGTACTCTCAAAATACTGTAAAAGGTATTCCTTCCAGTAATTGTTTATCTTTTGTTTTTCAAAAAAAGAGAATTTTTCCCTGCCTTTATCGTTAAAGACAATGGCAGCCGCAAGGTACTGGCGTCTTTCTTCCATGGCGATAATACATACATCTGCGGCAAAACCGGATTCCAAAATACGGTTTCCCATTTCCAAAAGCGAAATACGTTTTTCTTCAATTTTAACAAGTGAATCAAGGCGTCCCTTTAAAAGAAAATGTTCTTCATCGATAATTTCCGCCAAATCGGCTGTTTCAAAACCTGCTGGATCATTGATATACGGAGAGCGGATTAAAAGGCAGCCTTCTTTGTTGCAGCTAATCCGCGCGTTGTCAAATACTGTCCATTGCGGGCCTTTATCGGAACTTCGCCATGCAATGCCTGAAGTTTCCGTACTGCCGTAAATTTCAACCGGCCAAAACCCGAAAACTTGGGAGGTTTTTTGCGCAGTATCAAAATCTAAAAGTCCGCCTGAAGTGAAAATCCACGGGGATATAAGATTTAAATTTTCTGATTGTTCAATTTCTACAGCGCGTTTCAGGAATGCCGGTACTGAAACGATCATATACTTTGCGTCTGTCAATTTTTCAAATTCTTCAGGAAAGCGNATTCTTTGTCTTCTGAAGGGAATTCCGGAAGTAAAGGGCAGGAGTATTGAAAAAAGAAGACCGTATATGTGATGCTGATTAACTGTTGAACACAATTTACGCTCCGGAAATTCTTCACCCCACTTTGAAAGTATAAAAAGATTGTCGTTTTCAAATTCGCGAAGACGCTGCTTTACAGCCTTAGGTTTTCCTGTGCTTCCCGAAGTAAACATAATGATCGATGTTTCGTCTCCGTTAATTGACGGCGGTTCATGCTCAATTCCGCTGATGTTATCTGCAACATTTTCCAGCAGTGACTGAATATTAAAAGTATTTTCCGGTTTACTGTCATTTAAGAATTCTTGATCGGTAAGAAAAGGAATTGCCCCCGTGCTTGTTTCGCGGATTTCTGCGATATATGCGGGGCTTATATTTGCGCTGAGAAAAATTTCCTTTTTACATTGAAGCAGGCTTGTAAAAGCAAGCAAAAAAAGCCAATAATCGTCGCAATATAAAAGCCACTTGCCGCTCTTTATTTTTACAATCTGGGCGCGAAGTTTAGCTGTACCTTCAAGAAAATCCGCCCATGTTTTGTAAAGACAGTCGTCCCATGAGCCTTCATAGCACAAAACCGTAGAAAGATGACGCGAATTTTTTTTGACTGCCGTCAGGGGAATTGCTTTTGGTATGGCTTTTTGCACTTTTTTTCTGACTATAAATTCAACGGCAAAAAGTATACCCATTAAGAAATAGGAAATGCCGCCATTATAGACAGACCACAGTATATCTGAACCTGAAAAAATAGTCCAGACAGACAGACTTCCGTTTAAAATAAAAAAAATTACCCAAACTATGGTTACTTTACGGCAATAATTTTCAATATGNTTCTTNCCGGGAGAAAAACGAATCAATTTATCCTGAATTAATGCAATACGGTAGATCATTGACGGCGGTTTAATAAGTGTAATCCCGAATGAGCCAAGAAACAATAAAGTGATTAGAACAGGGTAGAATTTCAAGAAAATGCCGTTATTTGTCAACAGGCAGATAACGCCTGCGCTAAGAAGAAGCAGGGAAGACCATGCAAATGATTTGATACGGCTTTTTTTTTTGAAGCATCGGCGGTAGTTCCNGCTATAAACATNAANAGGGCAAGGGCGATAACAAAAAAAGAAAGCTGTTTTATCTGANTTTTTTGTATTACAAGAAAATAAAAAACCAGTAACGGGTATATTACCGATGCAGAATAAAAAAGAATTTTTAAAATAAATTTAAGTTTACTTGTCATCAGGATTTATTAATAAGAGGGTAGAGTATATCCACAACATCCTGAATAGTAATAGCTTTTTTAAACTGTTCAGGTTCGATTTTATCTTTCACATATTCTTTCATTTTTACCATTAGATCAACCGCATCAATGGAATCAAGCTCAATATCCGCATAAAGTTTTGTTTCCCTGTTAATTAATTCATTGTCTATTTCAAATTCAGTATTTAATATTTCCTTTATCCTAAGAAAAATTTCTTCTTTGCTCATGAAGTTCCTCCGGCGGCTTCGATGTACTCTACAAGGGCATCTACTGAAGCAAAATGTTTTTTGTTATCTGCATTTTCCGCTGAAAATTTAACGCCGAATTTCTTTTTTAAAGCTATTCCCAACTCCAGAGAGTCTATGGAATCAAGCCCCAATCCCTCTCCAAAAAGAGGCGCTGCATCATCAATATTTTCCGGTTTTATATCTTCCAGTTCCAGAGCGCTGATGATTAACTCTTTTACCTGCTGTTTTAAACTGCTCATAAAAACTATTATAAATTTACTGTTTTTTTTGGTCAATTGTCTGTATTAGTTGCCGCAATTATTGACAAAAAAGGCCAATTCTGCTATATTTTTAAAGAATTTCATGCAAGAATGGGGTTTTTCTTGGATAAAAATAAAATTTTTCTGTGTATAAAAGATATATTAGTTCATGAATTCAATATTGAAGCTGATTTAATAAACCCTGAAAAAAAATTATACGATGATTTAGACCTAGACTCGCTTGATTTAGTCGATCTGATATTAGGCCTTAAAGACCATATTGGTGAAAAAATCAATCCGGATCTGTTTAAAGAAGCCTGCACAGTACAGGATTTGGTGAATATAGTTGACCCTTTCTGGAAATATTGATAATACTTTCACCTTTAATAGAGTTGTTCGGAAATTTCAGTTTTTGAACAATTTCCTATAAATAATGTTTAAAGGCAGAAATGCTTTTTTTCTATTAGTTCCAATGTTTTTCGTAAATCAGCTTCAAGTGGACGATCATTTTCAAGCGGTTTGAAAAAAGCGGAAATTTCTTCAAAAGTTTCTTTTGTTTTTCCAAGATCGTCATACTTTAATTCGCCCTTTTTTAACCTTAGGTTAATAGCCTGATAAGCGGCAAGCATGGAGGCTGCCATTACCTGCGCAGTCAGTTTATTTACCCTAGCGCACTCACGGGCGGCGATAGTTCCCATACTTACCTTGTCCTGATTGTGACATTCTGTAGAACGGGAAAAAACGCTCATAGGCATCGTATTTTTTAACGCTTCGGCAGTCCAAGCTGAGACGGCAATCTGTACGGCTTTGAAACCGTGATTACATGAAATATTATCTCTGTTTCCGGTCAGATTTGGGGGAAGACCCCGGTTATATTTTTCGTCCACCAGCAAGGCAAGCTGCCTGTCCATAAGGTCTGCAATATTGGCAATAATGTTTTTTAACGAATCCATAGCGAAACAAATGTGTCCGCCGTAAAAATGTCCGCCATGGTAAACAGACCGCCTTTCGCTGTCAATCAAGGGATTATCATTTGCGCTGTTCATCTCGGTCTCGATAAAATTTCGCAAAGCATCGCTAATATCAAAAAAAAGCCCGATAACATGAGGAGCGCACCTTATAGAATAATTGTCTTGAATACGTGCAGGGACAATCTGCAAACCCTGCCTTTCTGCGGGAAGACATATTCGTATTCTTTCTGCGGCAAACGCCTGTCCGGGATAGGGTTTAAGTTCGAAAAGGCGCTTATTAAAATGCTCCGCATTGCCTTTCAGCGCGATTGAATTCATTGCAGTAATACGGCAGGCAAGGTTTGCAAGATACTCGGCGTCATGAAACGCAAACGCCGCAACAGCGTTCATAACAGCTGTCCCGTTCATTATGGCAATTGCTTCTTTAGGACGAAATTGATATGACTTTCTTCCAAGTTCTGCAAGTACGTCAGCCGACGAGCGCTCTTGTTCCATGTACATTACCTGCCGTTCTCCTATTAACGCTCCTGCAAAGTATGAAAGCGGGGTTAGATCGCCTGATGCTCCGACAGAGCCTTCCTGCGGAACAAGCGGAAGAATGTTATTTTCTATAAAAAACGCCATGAATTCCATCAGTTCCATACTGACGCCGGAATAACCCTGCGCTAAGGTGTTAAGCCGTACAATCATCAGCGCCCTTACTATTTGTGTATCGAAATAATCCCCCATTCCGCAGCCGTGAAAACGTGTAAGGTTTACAGGAAGTTCGTTGTAATTTTCAGAGCTAACCTGTTCAGCGCATGAATCGCCGTAGCCTGTAGTAACACCGTATATGCCGCCGTGCTTTTCCAAAACTTCATCAAGAAAATCCGCGCCNGACTTTATTTTCGCCCTGAATTCGGCTGAATTACAAAGCCTTACCTTGATTTGTTTTTTTGCTGCTGCAGCAAGATTTTCTATGGTAAGACGATCACGGCCAATTTCCAGAGCATTTTGATTCATANTTATTAGTTAATACTTACAGTAAAAAAAGACAAGACACAAAATATAGCGTACCCTGTTGACGATACGCTATATATACGGTACTATATATGTGAGTATATACCGCTTTATATAGAGTACCATATATAGCGGTATGGCAGGAAGGTAACACAATATGCGATGCCCCCATTGCGGCACTGTTGAAGACAAAGTTGTTGAGTCCCGTACATTGGCAAATGGGGACGCTGTGCGCCGCCGCAGGGAGTGTATCAACTGCGGTTACAGGTTTACAAGCTACGAGCGGATTGATGAAAGACAGTTCATGGTTATTAAAAGGGACGGCAGACGGGAGCCGTTTGAACGNTCCAAACTCGAGCGCGGAATAGTAAGAGCGCTTGAAAAGCGGCCGTTTTCGCAAATGCAGATTGAAAATCTTGTAAACGAAATTGAAGATGAAACTGCGATTTTAAGCAAGGGAAGCCGCGAAATTTCAAGCACAATAATAGGGGATTTGGTTCTGGAAAGACTTGGAAAATTGGATAATTTTGCCTATATCCGTTTTGCGTCGGTATATAAGCATTTTAAAGATTTAAATGAGTTTATAGAAGAAATAAAAAAAGTAGGAACGGAAATGAAATAAAAATAAGAAGTATCTTGAGGTATTCCGCCGGTTTCAGGGAGGGGCTTTTTAACAGAGAAGACCGGCGTCCCTTTTATTGAAAAGGGAGTATTTTTGGCCGCGTTTGATCGCTTACAGGCGGTTAGGCGCGGTCTTTTTTTCACTGACACCTTTTTTTACTTCATGATATAATGGATTTGTTTGAAGACCCAATTTATGCAGCGTACGGAGGAATTGAATGAAGATAGGGCTGGATACTTTTGCCTGTAACGGCGGTAAATCCGGAGTAGGTATGTATTTAACCCATTTGTTAAAGCGAATAACTCCTTCACAAGCTCAATTTGAACTTTTTGGGTGGGAATATGAAAAATATGCTTATAATGATGTAGCGCCCAATATTGAATTTATCCCGCAGTGTTACTTTTATGGAAGAACATCAAATGCATTATGGCATTTGTATAAATATCCCAAATTTGCTTCGGTACGGAAATTTGACGCATGTCTTTTTCCGGCGGCTCACAAACATCTTCCTTACAATTCTCCGTGTCCGACAATCGGCGTAGTTCATGATATGGCCGCTTATTGGGGTACGCGAAAAACCAGAGTACATATTGGCGCTCTTTTACGCATGTTCCTTCCCGATTCGCTTCGCCGTCTTGATAGGATAATTGCCGTAAGCGAATGGGTAAAGCGGGAATTGATAGAAAAAGCGCATATTAAGGAAAACAGAATTGAAGTTGTGCCGAACGGAATTGATCATACGTCTTTTTATCCGCGGCAAAGAAATGAAGAAAGCGTATTGTTAATTCAGCCGTTCAGTTTCCGCAGACCCTATGTGCTTTGTGTTTCGCGGATAGATTATCCGATTAAAAACCATATCAGGCTTATCGAAGCATTCGGCATTTTTAAGGAAAAAACAAAATACCCGCACAGGCTTGTACTGGCAGGCGGCGACGACANTAATGCCGGTCTTGTAAAAGAAGCCGCTTCCGCTTCTGTCTGGCGTAACGATATTTTCTTCACAGGATATTTCCCGTTAAAAAGCCTGCCTGAGCTTTATGCGGGCGCTGATTTTACGGTTATCCCATCCATGTACGAAGGTTTCGGTATGGGAGCGCTTGAAGCAATGGCTTGCGGAGTTCCGGTCCTCTGCGCACGCGCCGCCTCTCTCCCTGAAACAGCGGAACATGCAGCGCTTTATTTTGATCCTGTCAGTGCTGAGGATATGGCTGATCGTATGATTACAATCAGCACCGATCATGATATTTACAATGAATGCAGGCAGCTTGGTCTTGAAAGAGCAAAGTCTTTCTCATGGGATCATTGTGTGGAACGTACATTACAGATAATTTATGAAACGGCAGCCGTATGAGTTAAAATTAAAAAAGACGTTACTTCTTAATTGTATGCGTTTAAGCTGTGTGATTTTTCTTGTTTTTCCTGAGCGCTTCAAGGCACTCCCGCCTGAAGATAANAACAGAAAGACCGCGATGTTCAATTTCCGCTTTTAATTTTGCGGCGTTCTCATTTATTAGGTGATTTTTAGCTTCAAGCTGCAACAGTCTCTCAGGCTTTACTCCGCAGCCGAGTATCAGATTAACGAGTTTTTCGGATGGTACAATAGTGGGCTGGCAGCCCGTCATTGCAACTGTGGAATTGTCAAGAATTACAAGCGTCATGGGAGTATCGGAAACAACAGCGTCAATGAGAGCTGTAATGCCTGAATGTATAAATGTTGAATCGCCGATGACCGCAATTGAGTGTTTTAAGCCTGCGTCAGAAGCGCCCTTTGCCATACCTACGGATGCGCCCATGCAAATAACGCTTTCTATCGCCGAAAAGGGAGGAAGGGCTCCGAGCGAATAACAGCCGATGTCGGAACTAACCGCTACATCGGGATGTCNGTNCCTTGGATCAAGAGCGGCAACCGCTTTGTTAATTGTCTGGTAACTGTCCGCGTGGGGGCAGCCTTTGCAGAGCTGCGGCGGACGCGGAGGCAGATTGTCGGTAAATTTTGTACCTTTGACAGAGAGCCTTTTGTGCGGCGGAAGGCCAAGAGCGGCTCTTACATTGTCAGGGTCAAGCTCTCCGCACTGAATAATGGGACTAATACTGCCTCCGGCAATACCGTAAAGTTTTTTTGCGATAAAATTCTGACCTTCTTCAATAACAAGCACTTCATTTGCGGATTCGCATAATTTGCGGATTTTTTTCTCAGGCAGGGGATACGCGCCGATATGCAGGTACACAGGGGCTTTTTTTCCCTTTTTTTTTCGCATGGCAATTAAATCGGCAAGGTTTTCTTCGTAGTAATTTCCGCCGATGCCGGAAGTAATAACGGCAAGATCGCTCTTTGAACCTGTCAATTTGTTTACCGGATGCTGGAATGACCATTCTTCCAGTACCTTTTGTTTTTCAACAAGAGAGGCATAATTTTTACGCGCGAATACGGGAAGCAGCATCCAGTTGGTTTTTTCTTCTGTTTTGGAGACTTTATTCTGCGTTCTTTGATTTCTGATTATTACAGTTGATCGCGCATGTGAAAGACGCGTAACAAGGCGCAGGAGCACAGGTACGTTAAAACATTCTGAAACATCGAATGCTTCACGGATCATATCATAAGTTTCCTGCTGATTGCGCGGCTCAAGACAGGGAACCATTGCAAAATTTGCATAAAAACGGGAATCCTGTTCATTCTGGGAACTGTGCATACCGGGATCGTCCGCAACGGCAATTACAAGTCCGCCCTTTATTTTTAACAACGCCGCGTTTATAAACGGATCTGAAGCTACATTTAATCCCACATGTTTCATAGTTACGAGGGCGCGCCGTCCCGCAAAGGAAACGCCGAGAGCCGCCTCAAGCGCTGTTTTTTCGTTTGAGCACCATTGCGCAATTGGACCGCCCTTGTTATATTTGTCGATTAAGTATTGCAGGATTTCAGTAGANGGAGTGCCGGGATAGCCGTAAGCTGCGCTGACTCCAGAATGAATTGCGCCTAACGCAGCGGCTTCATCGCCTAAAAGGGCTAATTTCTCATTGCTCATTTATTTCCCCATTTGACCGCATAAATAATGTTTATGTGGTCAGGCGCCGAGATCATCGCGGATTTTTACGTTGACTGTTTCTTCATAACAGGCAAAACAATACTCCACCGAAACTTTTTCAGGCTCTTTGGTCAGAATGCTTATAACAGGCACGATAATAAAGCCGGCAAGCATTGTAAANGCCCCCGCGTTGATCGGCGATTGTAAAAGNGCCGGGAACGAACTTCTGAAAAAGATGTTCAGCGTCATAAGCGCCGTACTGAAAATAAAGTTAACCCAGACCGCAGGTTTTGTAACGCGCTTCCAATACAATCCGTACAAGAAGGGAGCGAGGAAAGAGCCCGCAAGCGCGCCCCATGAAATACCCATAAGCTGCGCGATAAAATTGACTCCGCCTTTGTACTGTATAATCGCTATAAAGGAAGATATTATGATAAATACCACAATCAACGCGCGGATGATCAAAAGCTGTTTTTTCTCGCTCATTTTTTTTATGACGTGGCCTTTCAAAAAATCCAGCGTAAGAGTAGATGATGACGCCATGACAAGGGACGAAAGCGTGGATATTGAAGCGGCAAATACCAATACAATAACTATGCCGATTAATAAATTCGGAAATCCGGAAAGCATGGCGGGGACAATGGAGTCAAAAATTATGCCGCCGCTTGAGTTGAACGCAATTTTATCCGAATTAGCATATAACCTTCCGAAACTGCCAAGAAAATAACAGCCGCCCGCTACGACAAGCCCAAAAAAAGTTGATACAATGGCGCCTTTGGATATCATTTTTTCGGATTTTATGGAGTAAAATTTGGAAACCATTTGCGGCAGTCCCCATGTTCCAAGTGATGTCAGAATTATGACGCCTAACAAACTTAAGGGATCCGGTCCGAAAAATGACGTAAGAATGCCGGGAACGACAGTGCCGTTTACATTTTTTGCCTCAATTGTAGCAAGTTTTGCCAAGGCGTTTATTAATCCGCCGTTACTGCTAAGCACTGCGGCGATAATGGCGACAATCCCGATAAGCATGATTATGCCCTGAATAAAATCGTTTGCCGCAGTAGCAAAATAACCTCCGACTACAACATATACGGCGGTAAGAACAGCCATGCCGACAATGCAGTAAATAAAATCTACGTTAAATGCCATCTCGAATAAACGGGAAAGTCCGTTGTACAACGAAGCGGTGTAGGGGATAAGGAATATGAAAAGAATAATTGCCGCCCCTATTTTTAAAGACGATGAGTCGTACCGTGAACCGAAAAATTCAGGCATAGTTGCGCTTTTTAAATGATTTGTCATAATGCGTGTGCGCCGTCCGAGTATTACCCACGGCATAAGCGAGCCGATAAACGCGTTGCCCAAACCGACCCATGTGGCGGCGGTGCCGAATCTCCAGCCGAACTGTCCGGCATAACCGACAAAAATTACCGCCGAAAAATACGATGTTCCGTAAGCGAAAGCCGTGAGCCAGGGGCCGACAGCGCGTCCGCCAAGAACAAAATCATTGACGCTTGACGCTCTTTTACGGAAATAAAAACCGACAAAAATTGTAACAATGAAAAATAACAGCAGAAGAACGATTTTGATAGCCATAATAAACTCCTTATATAAATTTATTCATTAACTCTTTCTACATACTCGTTGGTTTCGGTATTCACAAGAATTTTTTCATCCTGTTTTATGAACAGCGGAACTCGGACTGTTAAGCCTGTTTCTGTTACTATAGGTTTTGTTGCGCCTGAAACCGTATCGCCTTTTATATAGTTTTCGCTTTCAGCTACAGTAAAGACGACTTTGTAGGGAATTTTGATATCTATTACTTTTCCTTCCCAAAGCGTAATTTCATAAACATCGCCTTCTTTTAGGTAAAACTTTTTTTCCTGATTTTCTTCTATGGAGACCTCGTATTGTTCAAAAGATTCATTATCCATAAAATGGTAATTGTCCTGATCGGCATATTGATACTGACAGGCGCGTATTTCNACTTGCGCGTCTTCAATTTCCTGCTGGGTAGGAATTGTCAGGCTTAATACAGAACCGTCCTTGATACTTTTCATTTTTATTCTGGCAACNGCTGTTCCTTTTCCAGGATTGTGGAATTCCCTGTCAACTACAAGATACGGCTGCCCCTTTTGCAGAAGGCACGTTCCTTTTACAATATCTCCGCCTCGAATCATTTTATTCCTCTGTGATCATTAATTTGAGCCATTTTCAAAACTTGGTCGAACCTATGGTTCGAAGTAATAGAAAAAGCCTTATTTATATAAGAATACCAAAAAAATTAAGGTGTGGGAAGCGTCCGTCAAAAA
>WRGH01000014.1 GCA_009787285.1 Brevinematales bacterium | reverse complement strand
CCTGTAAGTTCCTGCCATTCAACTCCGGCTTTTTTCAGACTGTCTTTTACCCTGTCGATTAATCCCGAACGGACGGCAGAACCGCCTGAGTGATGAAGTAAAATCCGTTTTGCATAATCGGCAGCTTCGTTTCCAACGCGTTCTTCGGTTCCTTTGCCGAAAATTATTTTTGTTTTATTGCAATATTCAAANTTCTGCATTATTTATTCCTTTACATTTACATTTTATTTTTTTAATGATATATTATTTTTACTATGAACGCAAGATTCTCAACAAGATTCTGCCGTAAATGTTTGGTTTTTTCTCTTTCTGTTGAACAAATGAGTCGTTTTGCCGGCATGACAAATCCCGATTATGATTTTTTTAAGAAATACGGTTTTTCAAAAGGACGCCCGGTTGGTGTACATGAAGCCGCCGATCGTATTGTCGGTGATATGGTACAAAGCGGTTATTATATTGATTTTATTGAAACGTTGATAAAAGTAGATTCTAAGGGCTATATGGGAAAACAATTTGCCCTTAGAGGACTTGATGATGTTATCGGAGATGTTCTTCAATCAGGCTACAGCTATGACAGCACTAACGGAATCTTTTTTGAAGATCAGGACAAGCAAGTTACGCGCAACTGGGGGCGGCTGCTGGAAGGCGATGAACGGCAAATGGCAGTAATTAGGCTGGATATAGCGGGTAACTCTCTTCTTGTAAAAAATAATCCTAAAAATTTAGTTGATAAAACTTATAATGAATTGAGAAATATCGTTAATGACGCTGTTGTTTCAAGGCTTGGCAGGCTTTGGATATGGGAGGGAGACGGCGCTCTTGGGGTTTTTATGCTGGGTAATTACAGCAGTTCGGCTATCTTTGCCGGAATGGATATCTTAAATAAAATGTTTATATATAACAAAACCGAAAATAAGCTGAACTCTGCAATTAATCTTCGTATTTCCGTCCATTCAGGCAGTCTTGTTTATACTGATAATGAAACCAAATGTTTAAAGGCTGATACTGTGAAGACGGCAATTAATCTTGAATCTAAAGCGGCTCTTCCGAATTCCGTAGTTATTTCAGAAAGCCTTGCAATGTCTCAGGATCAATCNTTGCTGAATATTTTCAGCGATTCAAAGAATGTTAAGAATTCTACTGATAAATTCAGGATTTATCAGGTAAATCAGGCTAAAAATTGACGGAGACAGAATGAATATTTATGTTTTTACCAANAAAAATGCAGTCTTGAAAACAGTTTTTCCAAAATCCGTAAAGTTTCTTGATTTTGCCNCGTTAGCTGAACATACGCCCGAAAGCGGAAGTATATGCTANATGGATGCGTCAAATCTTGCAGATTCCGAATTGAAAAAAGCTTTAACCATGTTAAAAAATATTTGCAGGGAGTCTCCGTGGGGAATAATCGATCCAAAGGGAGCCGTTAAAGACCCGGCTGTACTTTTTTTTGAAGGAGCCTGCGATTATTTGGGAGCGTCTTTTTTTAAAGGTTCTGCGGCTGTTGATTCAAAACGCATAAAGGAAGCGCTGTTATGGCGCAAAACTTCGGCAGATTCCAAGTTTTTATCAGCGGAAGAAAATGAAAAAACCGCCGAAAGCGGCGCGGCAAAAAATAATTTTTTCAGCTCAGGAATTAAACTTCCGTCTGAGAGTACGTTTCCCGGCTGGAATAAAATGCAGTCAGGGAAAGATATGCCTTTTTATCTTTTGTATTGTTCTATTCACGGAAATAATCANCTTGATGTCCGTCTGGACGCAAAAACCCTTGCCCTTGTTTACAAGCGTTTTATTTCCTGCCTTGATGATAATTTCCTTTCGGGAGACGGATTGTTATGGATGAATTCCGGCAAGGACTGTCTTTTTCTTGTTCCTCCGAAGGCTAAACACATTGAAGCTGCGATTAAATCATGTATGAACATGATTATTTCCACACCCTTGATTGTTTTGGAATCTCTTGCTGTTACCTTCCCGCTGGATTTTGTTTTTGCCCTTCATTACGGTTCAGTAAGTTATAAACCNCCGGGNAAAACCGGCACTATTGTTTCTGACGCTATAAATTTTATTTTTCATCTTGGAACAAAGAAGGCTGAACCCGGGCGGCTTACGATTTCGGGCGAGCTTCCTGATAAAACAATCCCGCAGTCATTGCAGGATTGTTTCCTTCCTGCCGGTGAATTTGAAGGCAGAAAGATTTGGCATACAAAAAAATTTTCATATGCCAAACCTTGGCTGTGAGATGGACTATGTATCCTTTTCCCAAGTCTTTAGATTAGAGAAATGAAACATTTATACCCGAATAGTCATTTTCAATTTTAAGAGAATCAAGTATCTGTGAAATCTGTCCCCGATGATGAGTATTGTGAACCAANAGCTGACTCAGCATAAATGACAGTGGTACAGAAGCCGGATTTCCNCCGTACCATTCTATTTTTACCGGAAGATCACGATCGGATTCTTTCAGGGCTTCGGCCATACCGACATAGGCGGCGTCAATAGCGGCGGTTGNCGCTTCCAGTTCTTTCCACTGCGCCTCGCTTAACGAACCTTCAGGTATTTTAGAAAGATTTTCAATGCCGGAAATAAACTTTACNGCGGCGGCATTGCCGCTCAACGNGTTTTTGTACATTCCCAAAAAGAACCGCGTTCCGCCTAAAATATGACGGAATAATCCCGAAAGGCTCCCATAGAAACTTCCCCTGTCCTTTTCCCTGTCATCATTGCTCATTTTACCTAACAAGCCGTAAATGACCTTGTTGCCTTCCTGATTGTACTTTGCGTACATTAATGTTTCGTTCATCTGTTCCTCCTAAAAATAATATTATTTTGATTCCTGTGACGGANTTTTTATTGTTGCGGCATAAATACTGTTAATTAACCCCAGAACGGCGGAAAGCGTAAAAAGAACTTCAATTCCAGTTACTTTCCAAATCCAGCCGCCCATAAGAGCTATAAAAATACTGATAACGTGATTTACGGAAATTCCCGTTGACAATGTAGCGGTAATTTCTTCCTGATTCGATGCGATATTCTGAACATAGACATTACTCGCCATGCTCGCTATTGAGATAATAGAATCAAGCACAAAGTTGCAGCAGACAACGATAAACGCAATGTTGGGAAGGAACAATCTGTGCGCAAAACCGTAAAGAATGCAGACTATGATAAGAATGAGAGTATCGGCCACCATTACCGCCTTGTACCCAACCCTNTCGATGATTTTGCCCACAAGCGGACTGCACAGCATTCCGAATCCGGCNCAGATTGCGTATAACAGAGAAATGACTGAAGGACCGGCTCCGTATTTGATAATTAAAACATAAGGCGCGAATGTTAAAAATATCTGCTTCCGCGATCCGTAAAAAACTTCCAGCATATAGAACTTGTAGAATTTTTTGGCAAAATAAAACCGCCGACGCGGCGACTTTAANGTNGTTTCCCTTAGAGCNGCGGCGACAAGAGCCGCAGTAACCATTAATGCGGCGGATATGCCGAAAACAATTCTNTACCCTGTAATATCTACTCTGCTAATGCCGAATTTTTTAAGAATAAAAAAAATCACGGTTACAAGGATGAATCCGGCAATGTTTCCGAACTGGCTGAGAGAATTTGTTATTCCGAGAGACGCTCCTGCTTTTTCCTGCTTTGCAAGGTCCATCGCAATAGACGCCCTTACCGGCATAATGATATGTTCTCCCGCGCTGAAAAGAACCATAAAGAGCACGACAAGAAATTTAGTTAAAAAAAGACCGCTTGTACTTGTAAGCAAAAGTCCGGTAACTCCGCCTGCCATGACACCAATGCCTATTTTAAAAATCTTACTGTCCGCGAATCTGTACATAAACGCAAGTATAAATATTAAAAACAGGCCGGGAGTTTCCCTGAAAAATTCCACTATGCCGCGTTCAAACGGCGTGATGTGAATAATTTCCGCGAGGTAGTTGTCCTGAATNCCTCGGTAAAGCCCGAAAGATATTCCGAAAAGGATAAGGACGCTTAAAAAGCGCCCTACCTTGGCATCAAGGCGGTAGATGTCGTCAATAAAACGAGGGCGATGTCTTTTTTTTGAACTGCCTGCGGCTGCCGTATCTGATGTATTCATTTTATTCAAATTACCATAATTAAACAGAAACTTCCAGTTCCCGACTGATAAGCTGCGCGGTTTCAGTTTCACTTCGGCCGGGCTCTATCCATTTAACATTGGGAATACCGGCGAAGAATGTTATCTGACGTTTTGCGTAACGGCGGCTGTTCTGCTCCACAAGCGCCTGCACNCCGCCGGTATCCTGTGAAAGCCGCCATTTGCCGGGACTGTCTGCGTCCTCGACAAAAAACTCACGGTAGCCGATAGCGCGCAGTCCCGGATCGTTCGGCGTGAAGCCGGATTCGTAAAGAAAGCGCACTTCGTCCGCCAGCCCTTGTCGGAACATTTCGGCGCANCGCAGGTCAATGCGGCGGTAGAGTTCCTCTCTCGGCCTTGAAAGACCTGTGATAATAAAACGGAAATGCGAGCGTTTTTCACTTGCGTTAACTTCAAAAGAAGAGAGCGGACTGCCCGAAAAACGNAGCACTTCAAGCGCACGCAATAGGCGGTATTCATCGTTGATATGAATGCGCTGCGCGCTGACAGGATCGCCGGCCTCGAGTTCTTCCATAAGAGCGGCGGAGCCTTTCTCTTTAAGTTCCTGTTTTAATTGGGAGCGGATTTCACTGTCTGACGGAGGCGCTTCGCTTAATCCCATTATAAAGTTTTTCAGGTAAAAACCCGTACCGCCCGATACTACCGGAAGTTTTCCTTTCTCGGCGATTTGCAGGCAGGCTTCGTCCGCAAGGCGGACAAAATCCCCCGCATTAAATTGCTGAGAGGGATCGCGAATATCAATCAGGTGATGAGGAAGACGGGAACGCTCAATTTTTGAAGGTTTTGCGGTTCCGATGTCCATGCCGCGGTAAACCTGCATGGAATCGGCGGAAATCACCTCAGCCTGAAATCTGCTTTCGGAATTAAATAATTCAAGGAGTATACTGGTTTTACCTGAAGCGGTTGGTCCAAAGAGAATTAAAACCGGAATTGGAACGGCATCCAACGGATTCTATTCGGCTTCCAGACGGAATTGAACCTTTTTGGTAAAAACTTCACGGGCCGCGAGCGCTACCATTTTTCCGTCGTAATCTTCTTTTTCATCTTTATCCATTAACGTTGAAAGCTGGTATGCCCTGCGCGAGGCTGCAATGGTTATTTCATACATATTGCCATCGTATTCGATGAGGTCTTTAAGCGGAAATATCATGCTTAAATCATATCAAATTTAAAAATCTTTGTCGAGTGTATAATGTCAGTATTCGAGGGTTTAAAATTGTAATTTGGTCTGGATTTTAATTTTGAGGCACACCCTTTTTTCGATTAGTTTCTTTGAGGCAATGCGGAATCTTGTCATTATTCTTTTGGTTTATTATAATAAAAAACAGTTAATTATATGGAAACCGTGTCTAAGGCACACAGCGAAAGCCGCGCTTTATTTTATTTTGAACGACCACGGCTGAACCAATTGTTCACGGAAGCGGCAAGGTATCCGCTTGTTGTGATATGCGCCGGAGCGGGTTACGGCAAGACCAGCGCGGTTCATGATTTTGTGGAAGAGTATCAGGCAGCTACGGCATGGATACAGCTCTCCGAACGCGATAATGTCGGCGCGCGTTTTTGGGAAAGCTATACCCATTCCTTAACACAGGTTAATTTGCCGCTTGCCAAGGCAACGACAAAGCTTGGCTTTCCGGACACAAAAGAGAAACTGATTCATTATCAGGACATACTGCATAATCTTGTCGAGATGAAAAAGCGTATAATCGTTCTGGATGATTTTCACTGCATTGAAGAGCCGACAGTGATTCGCTTTGTGGAAGAATGTATACTCCAGAATATGCCGCCTGAAACTTCGGTATTCCTGATTTCCCGTTCCACTCCGCGCATCAATATCGCGGGTATGGTTTACCGCGACCAAATTTTCAATATAAGCGAGAACGATCTGCGCTTCACTGAAAGCGAACTTGTCCAATATTTCCACCGGATGGATATTTCCCCCAATCAGGAAAGTCTGCGCGAAGTTATGAAAGATACCGAAGGATGGGCATTTGCGATTAGCCTCATCGCAAGGTCATACCGGAAAGCGCCCGGTTACGGCGGCTATGTGCGTAATGCAATGAAAACAAACATCTTCAGGCTTATGGAAACGGAAATCTGGGACGGAATTACCGAACGCTTACAGAATTTTTTAACGCGCCTTTCCCTGATCGATCATCTGTCCGTTGATTTTATCGCTAAATTGGCAGAAAACGAAGAAGGACTGATTGCCGATCTGGAGAAGCAAAGCGCGTATGTGCGCATGGACAGTTATATTAACGCATATCTAATTCACCCCCTGTTTCTGGAATTTTTGCGCCAAAAGCAGGAATTTCTTTCTGAAGAACAAAAGCGTGAAACCTACGTAATTGCCGGGGATTGGTGCAACAAAAACGGTTTTAAAATGGACGCTATTTTCTACTATGAAAAGACGGGGGACTATCAATCAATACTGTTAATTTTAGCCGGACTAACCACCCAAATACCGCAGGATATTGCGAAATACGCGGCTGAGATTTTTGACCGCGCTCCTGAGGAGGCATTCGACAAGGTAGCTTTTCTTGCGGATATGCACCTGCGCACCTATATATGTCAGGGGCTTCTGCGAAAATCACTTGAGCTCGTGAAACATTATGAGGCAAAATTCCTTAAACTGCCGGATGATAACTCTGTAAAGAAACGCACCTTGACAAGACTCTATATTTGCTGGACGTACATACGCTGTTTAATGAGCGTAACGGACGACATCTTTGATTATGACATTTACATTGAAAAGGCCTGCAAATGTGTGCATGAGGAAGATTCGGGTAAACTCGACATTTATTATCCGGGAGCGTGGATCAATTTCGCCGGTTCTTCAAGGAAGGGCAGTCCGGAAGAATTTATTGCCGCAATAACCCGTAATCAGGCGCATATACAAAATAGTTATATGAAAGGATTCATGGCAGGCGAACTGGAACTGGCCAAAGGCGAACTGGAATTCTACCGGGGCGATACTTCCTCAGCGGCGACTCACGCCGCTCTTGCGGTGAAGCAGGCGCGGGCTGAAAAACAGTTCGGACTTATGCACAGAGCATTGTTATACACCTGCGTATTGCTGCCGCGCAGGGTAATTTTACCCTTGTGGAACAGACGCTGAAAGAAACAAAAGCCCAAATTGATGAAGTTGAATATCTTAACCGCTTTATGGATTACGATGTTTCTCTTTCATGGTATTACTGTTTCCTTGGTCTGCCGGAAAAAGTAGTTGATTTGCTAAAAGAAGATTTTTTATCTTACAGCCATGCAGCTTGTCTTGATAATTTCGAAAATCAAATAAAAGTCCGGTTCCATTATGCCGCAAGGATTTTTCCTCCTTTGCTGTTGTACATCGAAGAAATGAAGCGGCGGGAATCGTTTCTGTTTGGCCGGATTGAAATGCTGGCGATAGAAGCCTGCGTTCATTATAAATTGAAGAATAAAGAGAAAGCTTTTGCCGCGCTGCGGGACGCTTATGAAACGGCGCTGCCGAACGGCATTGTAATGCCTTTTATAGAGATGGGAAAAGATATGCGTACCTTGACCGCCGCTTTACAAAAAGAATCAAACAAAGTCATTCCCGCATCATGGCTTGAAGATATAAGCCGCAAAGCCGCTACTTATGCCAAACGCCGTTCTCATATCATTACGAAATATATGCAGGCATCCGGCATTACGGGCAATATTGTTATGTCTCCGAGGGAAACCGATATTCTCACCGATATTTCTCACGGTCTTTCGCGTAACGAAATCGCCGCGGCGCGCGGGCTTTCAATTAATACGGTTAAAATGGTTATTAACAATATACATTACAAACTGGGTGCCGAAAACCTGGCCGACCTTATCCGTATCGCGGTAGAGCGCAAGCTGATCACCTGACATCTTAGATGTGCGACTCGCAAGTTGATACAGAAAAGCTTACACTTTTTACTTAGAAAGCCTGAAAAGGGCGTCGATCTTCACGACTAGGAGCTTAGTAAAAAAGCCCGGACACTTACCTATGAACGGCGCATAAATAATAAATTCAGGAGTGGGATTTAGGCGACAGATACTAATTAGTGACCTGATTTCTAAGTCTTTGTTGTTTCATATTTTTAATAAATCCTATAACCGCCGGTATTAGTGAAATTAACTGCTGTATACATAATATAGGTTTGTCTTGTATATACATTAAAATACTCATGCTTATAAGCCCCACCATAAACATGAGCCATGCAAACGGATTCCGTTTTGCAAGCAAATAATTACTTACAAGATATCCGAATATAATTATTATTTCCAATATTTGGGAAATAGTTCTTATTCCATTAAATGTATAAATGCTGTATAAAACGCCGATTATTATCATAAAACAAGTGAATACTCTTATACCCCAGTCGATTATTTTATTCGGGTTATTATTTTGTTTCCATGTCATTACAATACCAAGCAGTATTGCGGGAACTCCTGCTGTTTCAATTGCGGCGGCAATCCAGTTTTGCCTGCTTGCTAAAAGGATGACCCATGCGGGTAATCCCATTAAATAAACAAACCATCCGACAAGACGCAAATTTCTGTTTTTTTCAATAAATTCCGCGCGGACAAGTAAAACTTTTGCCAGAAAATAACCTATGCCGCCCCAGTATTGTAAAAAAATTTCCATAAATACTTTAATATATTATTTCCTAATAATAGTAAATCCATTTATATATGTTTCATATATACAATTTCATAAAAAGAACCGAATTTATCCCATTCATCAATTCTTCAATACAATCACCTTGAATTATTGTATTTAGTTTCATGAATGAAAATTTATATCAATAGACTTTTTGATAGGTGTACTTTGCGATATATATTTTTTACTTTTGGGTATAATCTGAAAAATTTTAATGCTTATTTTATATGTGATAACTTGTGAAATAAACTAAAGGGGGGCAACCNTTCGGTTTTGAAACCATTATTCACGCATATAAACGAGGTGTACTTTGCGAAAATTATTGAACGAATGGCGCTTTTACGGACTTGGCGAGGCTGAATACAAAGAAACTATGGACAGAGTATTTGCCAAAAATTTCTTCGGCCTGCGAAGGACAAATATCGTAGTAGTTGTTTTAATGATCGCTTTTATACTTGTTCCTATCCTTATAGATAAGAACTTAACAAAAACGATGTTTTATTTAGGAACGTGTGTTTTCGCAGCGTTTCTGTACATTCTGGCAAGGCATAAACATTATAAAAGCAGCAAGGATAAAAAATTAAGTAAAAGCCTTATCTATACGCTNATATTTTTATCTTANGCAAATGTAATATCTTTTGGAATATATCTGGGCGTGTGGGCAAATCCCGGAAGGATAGCCGGATTGTTTTTGGCAATTCTGATATGCGCGTTATTGCTTTTTAATATTCCGCCCGTTTATTATCTTTGCCTTACAGCTATCTCAATGATTGTTTTTATTCTTTCTGTCATTATGGTCAAAACCCCCGCTGAACATTCCATAGACATCCCAAACGTCTTATTCGCGGGAATTATCGGCCTTATTTTCGGCTGGCAGATTATTATGAACAGACTATCTTTGGCGTCAATTGCAAACAAAATGGAAAAGGAACGCAACAGTTATTATGACCAAAGCATCATAGATGAACTAACGCAGCTTAAAAACCGCAGGGATTTTTTAAATACTTTTCAAAGGTATCTTGTAAGCCACCGGCAGTCCGATAAATTTCTGTGTATTGCAATTTTAGATATAGATTTCTTTAAAAATTATAACGATTATTACGGACACCTTAAAGGAGACGAATGCCTGCGTAAAGTAGGCAATGCGCTTAATGATTTATATAAAAATATGAATATATACGCCGCCAGAATCGGCGGAGAAGAATTTGCCATGATTTGGTTTGAGAAAGAAGCCGATAACGCGCAGATTGTCGCATCACGGATAAGCGAGATAATATACAACTTGAACATTCCNCATGAAAAGTCAGATGCGGCTCCNTACGTAACCGTCAGTATCGGAGTATACGTAGTGCAGTGCGGAACTTCAGACAGCATAAATACTATATATGATTTAGCCGATAAAGCGCTTTACACCGCAAAAAAGAACGGGCGTAACTGTGTTGTTATAAGTTTATCTGACAGTATGCANATTGACGTTGTGTCCCTGAGTAAAATAGCCTGTCCGCCTGCCAACTTAAATGTGAAATAATACAGAAAATCAGCAATTAACCATTAATATTGTTTTCTATAATAAAACTAAAACCGAATTACATTAAGCGGGCAGGGGTGTATTTTGCGATTTATATTTCCTCTATTTAGGTAGTTTTTTCAATGAAAAAAATTACTATTTTCTAAAATATAAGGCTTTTCAATCATTTTTAGAAAATTTTACGTGTTAAGGAGGACAATATGAAGATTGATTATAAACTGAATGTCTGGGTAATCGTAATCATGGCTGCCGCTGCAACGGGAATCACTGTATTACTTCTGCAGCAGGCTTCCAAAATCAAACTAAATTCAAGTATCCGAAACATGGAGCATCTGCCTAGCAGCCGCGCCAAATTCAGGGAAGGCCGGGAGGACAGCTATATACAGGCCTTACACAAGNTGGCAAAAGTAATGGGCGATTATGAAACAATTCAAGCGGAAGAACGGCGGGACAGATATGACGAATTGTTGAAATCAGCCATGGAAGCGGAACCTCAGTTGGTTCTCCTGTATACGGTCTGGAAACCAAACGCCATTGACGGTATGGATGAAATGTTTATAGGCCGGACAGGTTCAAGCCCTACGGGACAATACGCAATGACCTACAGCAAAGAAACCGGCATAATGATAAAGCGGGCAAGCGCCGACATTGAAGATTCAATGGCGTATATTACCGGTCCCAATGCGCACAAGGACAGTATTGATAATCCAATACTTCGGAAAATAAACGGAAATGACAAGTATATAATCAGAATGATGGTTCCTATTATNAATAACAATAANGAAGCAGTAGGAGTTCTGGGATGTTTATTGGTTATTGATGTGATACAGAAGGTGTTGGAAAATACAATAAAAACAAACGATGAAATTGCCGTAATGGCAATATATTCAGGCGACGGAACAATTCTNGCTCATTTGAAACCAGAGCGGATTGGCAGGAATATGCTTGATGTTGATGTGGAATTTGGCGATTCCAGACGGGAGATACTTAAAGCGATAAAAAACGGTGAGGTTTACAATGGCCTCAAGTACGATCCCTTGCTTGATGATAATATAAGGTTTGTAGTGAACCCTATTAAANTGTACGCTTCAAATTTTAATTTGGCAGTGTTAATAGGCGTCTCTGAATCCTATGTACTAAAAGAAACCAAGTCTATAACCGGATTTGCCATTAAAATGGCTGCAATAGCCGTTTTTATAACAGGNACTTTTATTTTTGTTGTTCTTGGGTTTATTTCAAAACCAATATTAACATTAACGGATACGCTCAATGATATTTCTGAGNAACAGAGCAGCATAACGGTAAACAGGGTCAACGGGATTAGCGTAAAAAAAAGGGAAAATATCGATCAATTGGACAGGGGAGTCTCGTTGTTAAAGGTTGCTTAACCAAAAACCCGTCTTTCTTGCATAAATACAAAAGAGAGGGAATATTGCACTCTTTTTTAATCGCTTCCGTACTCTCCTGCTATTGTTTATTATAAATCAATGGAAAAAGTAAATTTGACTGCCTTAACCGGAAAAATCGGAATTACCGATACAAGTCTTTCACCTGCCGGAACAGCGCTAATAGATGAAAAAATTTATGAAGTAAAAACAGACGGCGAATTTATAGAAGCAGGCAGGGGTGTTCGTGTAATCCGTGTCCGCGGCAAAAAAATCATTGTAAAAAGAGTGTAAATTATTATCAATAAATTCTCTTGACAAAAAACGGCTCATACGGTAATACTATTCGAGTTTATATTAGTTCATGTAGCTAAGACCACCGCGTGGAGGTATACAATGGCTGCTACGGGAAAAAAGAAGAAGAAAATACAGCCCATCGATCAGGAATTTATTGATAAGATGGAAGCGTCCCTTTTGGCTCTGAAAGCTGAAATTGTTGACAATTTGATAGCCAGCAATCAGGATTTCAAGGAAATAATGGAAGGGATGGATTCAAAGGATATTGTCGATGTTGCATCTGATGATATTGACCGGAAAATGATTGAAGCTATCGGTTCTCAGGAATTAAAACGGCTTAAATTGATAGAATCCGCTCTTACACGCATAAAACAGGATAAATACGGTCATTGTATTAAATGCAGCAAGCGGATTCCGCAGGACAGGCTCATTGCAATTCCCTATGCCCTCATGTGTATTGAGTGTAAGTCCGAAGAGGAACGGCGCAACCGTTAANATATCGCGGCATACGCAGTTGCGCGCTGATTATTAATGCCGTAAAATATCTTAAGGGAAAAATGGCAAAAAAAGCGATTGTTTTGTTGGCTGACGGTTTTGAGGATGTCGAGGCGGTAACGCCCATTGACTATCTTAGCCGCGCCGGAATAGAAGTTACTGCCGCGTCAATTTCTGAGAGCCTGACCGTAAAAAGCAAGTGGGGCGGTATTAAAATGACCGCCAATACTACACTGACCGAACTCGTTAAACAGGTAGGCAGCTGGGATGCGGTAATTCTTCCCGGCGGAATGCCAGGATCATCAAATTTGGCTGCTTCAAAAGAGACAGGTTCGCTTCTAAAAGACATGGCGGCTGGCGGGAAATTGGTCTGCGCAATTTGCGCCGCTCCCGCTCTTGTACTCGCTCCGCTTGGACTTCTGTCGGGGAAAAAATTTACCTGCTACCCGGGAATGGAAGAAAAAGTGCGCGCAGCTTGTTGCGCAGACGGCAGTAAATGGTCGGATGATCGCGTTGTGGTTGACGGCAATATCATCACCAGCCGAGGCGCGGGAACAGCGGGTGANTTTGCCGTTGCGATTATTGAGAAATTACTGGATAAAGCCGCCGCCAAAAAAACAGCGGATGCTGTTTTGCTGTAGTCCCGCTGTTAATTCCTAAGCATTTTTGCGAACGATTTAAATTTTGCGCTTTTGATATTTGTTCCGGGCACTTGCAGTATTTCCTTCGCTACCTTGTTGCCAAGAGCGGCGCACTCCGAAAGGGACTTGCCTCGTATCCATGCGGCAATGAAAGCGGCGCAGAAAGAATCTCCCGCTCCGACAGTATCACGCGGAGTTATNGTAAAAGTTTCTTCACGGTACACATTGCCGCCGGCAATAACTACAGCGCCGCGCCCTCCCAGTTTTACAACAACAATCGGATATATCTCGCCGTCCGTAATGATTTTCAGCATTGGACAAACATCCCGCAGAATCATTTCTTCCTTTTCTTTTTCTGTTGACGGAACATCTTCGTCTCTGGTTTTTCTGATCGTGTTAAAAAAGGCAATTGCTTCATCCGCATTCATAAAAACAAATAAAGGAAAACTGCGGCTGTATGTAAGTATTTCTTCCGCCTTGCTTTTCACCTGCATAATCGAAGCNACATCCAGAGCGACAGGTATTCCCTTATGGCTTGCCCTCATCAAGATATGCAGCACAAGGGAACGGCGATCAAGAATGTATCCGTCCAATACAACTACTTCGGCATTTTCTATCAATTCATCTCCGATGTCGGCTTCGGTCAGTTCAAGGGCTGCTGCGGGACACACCGCAAACCGGACTTTACCTCCCACATTACAAACAAAACAAACTCCGGTGTTTCCGTTTGATTCAGTCAGAACGGAAGAAACTCCGGCCTCGCTCATTTCCTGTCTGAAAATACCGGCATTCTCATCTTTTCCGATACAACCGGAAAAGACGGCGTTCATTTCAAGCATTGANGCTATCTTCGCCACATTGGCAGCNTTGCCGCCGGAAGTTTTTACAACCGAAGCAAAATCAACAGAAGGTTCGCTGAAAATCGACTGAGCCTGTTCAGCGCTGATATGCTGAACGGAATCTGTTATGCCGTATTTCAAAGCAAGAGATTCATTAATATTTATAAAAACATCGACAATCGGATTGCCGATGCAAAGCAATTCGGTCTTACCTGACATAACGTAAAGATAGCAAATCTTCCTGTTTATAACAATTCACTTTTATAAGGAAGTTTTACTTTTATTGTTTATTTTTAAAACAGAGTTGTTTGGAAACATCTATAATAAGAGTCCAACCTATTTAGGTCTTGCGATAATTTCCGCAATAGCGGGATTTTTCGCAAGATCATGCACTAACCCTTCGGCTCGTCCCTTGTTAACATAATCCTTGCTCTGGAAGGAATATGTAAATTTGGTGTGTATGTCGTAAGTTCCCTTCATCAGCGCAAAAGCGTCTTCCGTCATTACAAGTTCTTCGTCCGTAGGAATGATGTAAATCGGTATTTTAGATTCAGGTTTGCTGATAATGGTTTCGGTATTTCTTGTATGCGATAATTCGTTCTTCTTGGGATCATAAACAATGCCGATGCCTTCAAGACCGTCAAGGATTTTATTACGCATAAACCATGCAAACTCGCCGACACCTGCGGTAAATACAAGGGCGTCTACCCTGCCGAGTACAGCCTGATAAGCGCCGATGTACTTTTTGACACGGTGCGCCTCGATATACTGCGCAAGCAGCGCCTGCTTGTCGCCGGCTACCGCCGCCGCCTGAATATCCCGCCTGTCGGCGAATTTTCCGGTAATTCCCAAAAGCCCGGATTTCTTGTTAAGGACATTTTCCATCTCTTTATCGCTCATTCCTGTTTTTCGCATAACGTAGAAAGGCAGGGCGGCGTCAATGTCGCCTGAGCGAGTGCCCATTACAAGTCCTTCAAGCGGGGTAATGCCCATCGACGTGTCAAAGGAGCAGCCGTCTTTTACCGCATTAACTGAAGCGCCGTTCCCGATGTGGCAGATAATCAGGTTTGTCTTGAAGGGGTCCTGCCCAAGAAGGACTGCCGCTCGTTTTGCGGTGTAAAGAAAACTTGTGCCGTGAAAACCGTANCGGCGAACCTGATATTTCTCGTACCATTCTGACGGTACTGCGTACAGATAGGATTCGGGCGGCATAGTTTGATGCCATGCGGTATCCATTATGGCGCAGTGCGGCACATTGGGCAGAACCTTCTTCGCCGCTTCAATTCCCATAATATTTGCGGGGTTGTGAAGCGGCCCCAAGTCCTTGACCTCGTTGAAAGCGGCCATTGCCGCATCGTCAACAATTACGCTCTTTATAAACTTCATGCCGCCGTGGAGCACACGGTGTCCCACAGCCTTGATTACGGACATATCGCTGATGACGCCCGTTTCCTTGTCTGTCAGCGTTTTAATGATTAGTTCAATTGC
>WRGH01000013.1 GCA_009787285.1 Brevinematales bacterium | reverse complement strand
ATTGCGGCAAATATGCTGTTGCGGTAGAACTGCGCTTGAGCTAAAATTTTCCGCTCTTCTTTTGATTCTAAAAGAGCTTTTTCCAGCGTGGACAAATTTTTNANCAGACATGATGACAGNTTTGCAATATTGCCCAACAGTTGTTCTTCCAGCGAAGCATCAAAATCTCCGGCTGAAGCCGAGCATGCTTTCTTTCGCTGCAGAAGTTTCGCTAAATCGTTTTGGTAATCTATACAAGCGGGTATTATTTCGCTTTTAACCATATCCACCATAGTAAGAGCTTCTATATGGATGGTTTTACAATAGGCTTCCATAAGTATTTCATACCGCGAGCGAATTTCTGCTTCGGTGAAAACGTGGTGTTTTGTAAACAGTTCGATGCTTTTTGGGGAAATAAATTCGGGAAGCGCTTCTACAGTGGTCTTGTGATTTGACAATCCGCGCTTTTCAGCTTCTGTTACCCATTCATCGGAGTAATTATTGCCGTTAAAGATGATCCTTTTGTGTTCGTGGAATGTGTTTTTGATAAGCGCCGCCAATTCGCTGTTAAAATCCTTCGCTTTCTCCAAATGATCCGCAAACTCCCGTAAAATTTCCGCAATTACCGTATTCAATACAATATTGGGTCCCGCAATTGAAAAAGATGAACCGAGCATACGGAACTCAAACTTGTTTCCGGTAAACGCAAAGGGCGATGTACGGTTACGGTCGGTTGAATCCTTCGGGAAATGCGGCANAGCCGTTACGCCAATCTCCATGTGGCGTTTTTCCTTACCCTTATAATTGGCTCCGGATTCAATCGCTTCAAGAATCTCCGTCAATTCTTCCCCGAGAAACACGGACACGATGGCGGGAGGCGCCTCATTTGCGCCCAACCTGTGATCGTTCCCTGCGCTTGCCGTTGATACTCTCAGCAAGTCCTGATATTCATCCACCGCCTTAATTACCGTAACNAAGAACAACAGGAATTGGGCGTTTTCATACGGCGTTTTGCCGGGTTTAAGCAGGTTTATGCCGGTATCGGTACTGATAGACCAGTTATTATGCTTTCCGCTTCCGTTNATTCCGGCGAACGGTTTCTCATGAAGCAGACAGGCGAGACCATGCTTGTTCGCAATACTCTTCATTAATTCCATCATAAGTTGATTGTGATCGGTGGCGATATTTGTCGTTGTAAATATAGGCGCGAGTTCGTGCTGTGCAGGAGCGACTTCGTTGTGCTTTGTCTTGGCGCACACGCCGAGCTTCCAAAGTTCTTCATCAAGTTCCTTCATAAAAGCGGACACTCTTGGTTTGATCGCTCCAAAATAGTGATCCTCAAGTTCCTGTCCTTTGGGCGGACGCGCGCCGAACAGAGTCCGTCCGGTATAAATTAAATCAGGGCGCAGCAGGAACATTTCTTTATCAATAAGAAAATATTCCTGTTCNGGACCTACTTCCGCTATGACGCGCTGAGCGGATGTGTTGCCAAAGAGCCTAAGTACGCGCAATGCCTGCCTGTCAACGGCTTCCATAGAACGCAGCAAGGGCGTCTTTTTATCAAGCGCCTCGCCTGAGTACGAACAAAAAGCGGTNGGAATGCAAAGCGTTCCGTCTTTGATAAAGGCATACGAAGTTGTATCCCAAACGGTATAACCTCTCGCTTCAAAAGTGGCGCGCAAGCCGCCTGAGGGAAAACTGGACGCATCCGGCTCTCCGCGTATCAGTTCCGCCCCGGAAAACTCCATGATGACTTTTCCGTCTCCTGACGGCGAAATAAAGCTGTCATGTTTTTCTGCCGTAGTTCCTGTCATTGGCTGGAACCAATGCGTAAAATGAGTCGCGCCCTTTTCAACAGCCCAGTCTTTCATGGATGCGGCTACCGCATTGGCAACGTCAAGCTCCAGATGCGTACCCTGCGACATCGTCTTTTTCAGCGCTTTGTAAATTTCCTTCGGAAGCCGCGCTTTCATTACCTCGTTGTTAAAGACCATNCTTCCAAATAATTCCGGGATTTTCTTCATATTTAACCTCTCCTTCGCATGGTTGAATGGCCATGCTTTTTAATCGAACAGGAAGCCACGCTCCCTGATAACTCCAAAAAAAAAGACACTGCGGACATCTGTCCACAGCGCCTTTGCTGTTAAGATATTTACTTATATTAAAAAACAAACTTTTTGTCAAGCCCTCATATAGTCAATCTGGGCGCTTTATACGGCCTAAAGCCCGCCCTGCAATGAGCTACCTTGTTTTATGAGGCGGGCAGAACCGTAAATGAACAGCTTATCTGACTATCGAACTAAACCGCGCCTGCCTGTAAGAGCGGGTATCAATAACCTTGTATCTGCCGAGAGATTTTTCCGCATTGGCAATACGCTGTGCAGGAGTTGGGTGTGTCTTGTTAAAACCTCCCGAACTATTGCCTTGAACAGCTTTCAATTCACTCAGCATATCAATAAGGCCGGACGGACTGTAACCTGCGGAAGCTAAAAGACCCAATGCTGTATTATCTGCGGCAAACTCCTGTGCCTGCGAATAACCGCTATTTACAATAGTTTGAAATATCTCTCCGACCGATTCGGTAAAGACTTCGGTTAAATGATTAACATTCTTACCGGTTACGGCTCCGACAGCTGATGCGCCGGTTACAATAAGAGCCTGAGTGATACGATTTGTCTTGATTGCCTTGATACTGTGCCGTAATTGAATATGCGCAACTTCGTGGGCAATTACTCCGGCAAGAGCGTCTTCTGATTTGGCGGCGCNTATGAGTCCTCTTGATACAAAGATGTGGCCGCCGGAAGTAGCAAAAGCGTTTACTTCATTGGTATCAAGTATCGCAACATGATAGCCGTTATAGACATCCGGGCGCGGAGAATTCAGCGTAATAGCCGCGCATATATTGTTAAGATACGAAGTAAGCGCCGGATTTCCGTTATAGATTTTATATGTAGCAAGAATATTCGCGGCTACCGCGCGGCCAATATAGTATTCCTGTTCCGGGGTTATTGTTTCCGCCGCTGATCCTATCGCCCTGCTGGAATTGCTGATCGCATCAGCTGTATTTTGAGATATAGTCCCTGACTCTCTGGCGGACTGAGCTTTGGCATCAACAGCTTTTGCCATAGTCTCACATGACATTATTAAGCAGGTAAATGAANTAAAAATCATCAATATAAAATAAATTTTGATTTTCATTAATTATCTCCTTTTGAAAGACGGCCGTCTTCCAAAAAACGCANAATATCCGCTTCACGCACCGCTATCGCTTCGACTCTGTCTACAGCCGCATAATTCAGGTTTCCCTTTGTTTTATAGACATCTTCAATTTCCTGATTAAAACCTTTTCCGGCAAGAGCAGTTTCCTTTGCCGATATAGTACTTGTGTTTCCCGATACAATCTGCTTTGCTGACAGATTAGCCGAAGCAGTCCAGCCTGTTAACGAAGAATTGGCCGCGCTTCTTACTTCCACAAATTTACCGCTGACCTGCAGGACTGTAACCACATCTGCATAATTCAATGTTCCCCTGTTACTTGCGAAAAATCCCGTAGAAGACTTAAGCGTAACTGTCTTTACAGCCACATACAAAGTACCGCCTTTTGCAACCTGCGCGGAAAGAAATCCGGCTGTTACAAGACCCATAATCATTAAAACAAACATTTTCTTCATAATTCACCTCAGTTCTATGACGGCCATCTGCCCTTCTCTATTGCGGCATACACGGCAAAACCTAGTCCCTTCTGTCTGCCGGATGAAATTAACACCGCAATTAACGAACAGAATGCCTGGCACGGTTTATTTGTACCGTTATTCATTATTTTTCGGATTTTCCTCATCCTCAGGAGTAATTAGTTGCTTTTGCTCTGAGCTTTTTCCGGCTAACGCAGTCTCTTTTATAGATATCGTACTTAGGTTTCCCGATACAATCTGCTTTGCTGACAGATTAGCCGACGCAGTCCAGCCTGTTAACGAAGGTTTGTCTGCGCTTTGTACTTGCACAAATTTGCCGCTGACCTGCAATACTGTAACCATATCTCCGTAATTCAATGTTCCCCTGTTACTTGCAAAAAATCCCGTAGAAGACTTGAGTGTAACCGTTTTTGCAGACACATACAAAGTACCTCCTTTTTCAACCTGCGCGGAAAGAAATCCTGCTGTTACAAGACCCATAATCATTAAAATAACTATTTTTTTCATGATTCACCTCAATAAAGTTATATTATTTTTCAGTTAAATTATCCACCCCGTCATCCCAAGATTTATCATCAGGAGGAGAAGCGGTGTATTTGGCGCACCTTTTTATGTACTTCTGCACCGCTAAATCCATGCTGTTTTTAAAATATATTGTTTGAAAAATATTTTGAGCGGCCAAAAAATCACGCTTTTCATAAAAACTAAAAGCCTGTTCCCAGCTTTTAACCATATCAAACAATTCAGGCGGAGCTTCAGAGGCAATGTCCAGCAATTCATAGAGCCGCAGGGGAGTATTTATTCCAACCACGCGCACACGGCTTAACGGGCGTAAAACAAACTCATCCCCGATATGCTCCCTTGTATACTCGCTGATCAGGATACCGCCTGTGTCGTATTGTTTATTAACTCCCTCAAGCCGCGCCGCCAGATTTACCGCGTTTCCCATAATTGTATAGTCCATTTTGTTGGGAGTGCCCATGTTTCCGACAACCATTTCGCCTGTGTTAATGCCAAGCCTTGTAAAAAGAGGGCTGGGGTCATCAACGCGTGAGATTATTTTTTTTGCAGCTAACGTTTCCATCACTTCACGGGTTACAAGTCCGGAGGCAAGCGCTTCACGGTTCACTTCCGTCTCCGCTTTTTTCATTTTTACAGCGGTACGGCAGGCAAGCGAAGCATGGTTGTCCATGTGTATCGGCGCTCCGAAAAAGGCAATGATCGCATCGCCTTCGTACTTGTCTATTGTCCCCTGATTGTCAAGAACAATGTTGCTCATTCTGGTAAGGTAAAAGTTAAGCAGTTCTACAAGCTTTGCAGGATCGCCGAGAGTTTCCGAAATTGTGGAAAAACTGCGGACATCGGTAAAAATTGCGGTCATCTCTCTTTTTTCGCCGCCCAGTTTTAACTGGGAAGGATCGTGAATAATCTGTTCAATAACTTTGGGAGACAGGTATTGAGAGAAAGCGGATTTAATAAACCGTTTCTGGCTGCCTTCTGTCGCGTAATTGTACAGCATAACAGTAATAAAGGAAGCGAGTATCCCCGCAAGGTATGTTACCATAGGAACCCAAATTCCGCCCCATTGATAGGCTGTAAATGAAATTACAATAACAGCGATAACAATGAATATTGTCCCGCCCAAAGACAATGAAATGCGGTTTGAAAACATTGCGAGTAAAACAACTACGGCAACTACCGCCAGCAGAATCAGCAGGTTCATCCATTCACTGTTTTCACGAATAAAATCCCCGTTAAGCATATTATCCAGCATGGTGACATGGCAGCCTACGCCGGAATAAAGCGAACTTATCGGTGTGGAGAAAATATCAAAAAGCCCCTGCGCAAAAACCCCGACAAAAACATGAGTATCCTTAAAATTGGCAAACGTCATTACAGGCTCTTCACCCTTCTTCACCGATTCCAGGCTTCTTAATATAGCGCTTGCCCTGTACGGGATATATCTGTCCAGCTTTCCGCGGAAACGAAGAAGGGCATTGCCGTCCTTGTCGACAGGGATGGAAATATCTTCCCACAGTATAAAGCCGGATTTTTCATCATACCGGATTTGGTTTCCTTTTCCTGAAACCAAAAGAGAAGCGGCGGAAAGTCCGGGTACTGCCTTGCCGTCAAACATGGTAAAGGGCTTTATNCGGCGGTATATCCCGTCAGAATCAGATACGCCCGTAACGCTTCCCAAAGCGCCGGAGAACTCTCTTAACCCTGAAATCGGAAATTGACCTTTCGCATCNGTATCAACATTAAATTTTTCCAGAAAGGAGCCGAAATTTTCAGGTTGAAACAATGGTTTTTCCAAATCAGGCCACGACTGGATAACTCCGGTTTGGCTGCTAAAGACAACAGCCTGAACTACTCTGCCGAAATCTTTTGAAGCGTTAATAAAAGAAGCGTCATCTTCTCTGCCGCTTAAGCTGTGCAGATTGTTTATGATACTCATGAATAATTGTCCGGCTTCACGGCGTTGTCTCTCTCCGGCAGCAGCCTGCGCCATTTGCAGACTGTCAACCATGTTGTCAATTATTTCGTCTTGTTTTGCATTACGGTAAATCGAAGGTTCGGAAAAAATTATATCGAAGGCGACTGATTTTGCATCTGCCAGATTCATGTATTCAACAATTTCAGCATAAGCCTGCCTCGGCCAAGGCCAGCCCCAGCCCCGTTCGCTTTGAGCCCAATCAATACTGTCCTGATCTATAATAATTAAAACAATTTCGTCTGAAGGGCGGCTGTAAATGGAATTTGCCCAGAATCTAACCCTAAAATCGTAGGATTTATATTCCAGATAATTAAAAACACCCAATAAATGTAAACAGGAAATCACCGCAAATAATAAACTTACAATTATCAGCGAAGCAAGTTTTTTCCCGATTTTGCTCTTTTTGCCCACGTTACTATCCTTTTTNCATGAAATGTACCATAATTATAACAGGAGTTTATCATGGATATAAAACAAAATAAATCCTATAAATGGATTTGGATAACAGTGTCAGTATTATTCTGCGCATTGTTTACATTTGCATTGATTCCCGGAGCGGCGGCNCAGGGAAATACTGCAACATCGGTTAATTCCGCGCAGATTCGGAATTACCAAAACACAATGCAAAATGTTTTTGATTTTATCCTGCGCAATTATGTAGACGAGGTAGACCCGAAAGTTTTATTTGAAGGAGCAATGAACGGGTTATTTGAAGCCCTTAACGATCCGTATTCCGTTTTTATGACAGAATCCGATATGGANGATATAAGCCATACAACTCAGGGAAATTTCGGAGGAATAGGCCTTCACATTACCAAGCCTACAGTCCCAAGACCGGACGGAAAACCAATGTGGGTNGAAGTTGCATCCCCTATAGAAGATACCCCCGGCTGGCGCGCAGGGATTAATCCCGGCGATTATATAATCGAAATCAACGGCATACCTACCGAAACAATATCAATGGATGAAGTTCTCGGAATGTTAAGAGGAGCCCCCGGAGAACAGGTAAAACTTGTTATAAAACGCGGAGAAAAAATGGAGTTTCCGCTAACGTTAACCCGTGCTGTTATTGAAGTGCCGACCGTTAAGCACGCAATGATCGGCGATACNGGATATTTAAAATTACTTACCTTTACCCCAATGACAGCGGAAAGGTCTATAATGGCGATTAACGATTTTATAGCAAATGACTACAAATACCTCATTTTGGATTTACGGAACAATTACGGCGGACTGTTAAATTCAGCGGTAGATATTTCAAATCTTTTTCTTGAAGGCGGACTGGTTGTGCGTACCAGATCAAGAATTCCGTCAGAAAACCGCGAATTGAACGCAAAACGGTATACGCTTGTTTCTGCCAACATTCCTGTTATTGTACTGATAAACAGAGGTTCCGCTTCAGCGTCCGAGATTGTCGCAGGCGCGCTTAAAGACAGGGGCAGAGCATATCTTGTCGGAGAAAATACTTTCGGNAAAGGCTCTGTACAGCAGGTATTCCCGCTGAACAATAACGGCGTAAGGATAACCNTTGCGCGTTACTATACGCCAAGTGACGCCAATATAGATAAANTCGGCATTCCTCCGGATCGCGCGGTTAATTTTCCTGAATACACGGAAGAGAACGCAGCAGAACTTAACAACCTTATCAACGCGAACAAGATACCTGAATTTGTTTCTAAAAATCCTAATGCAACAAAAGAGCAGATAGAAGCATTTGCTGCTAAGCTGGAAAGTGAATATCACCTTAATCTTTCCCTGTTAAAACGGCTTATAAGAAANGAATTACACCGGACGGAAATTGCTCCGGTTTATGATCTTGAATACGATATCCAGTTACAGGAAGCGCTGAATATAATACACAGTAGTGAATATCAAAATCTTTTGCGTAATGCCAAAACAATAAAGGCATTACAGGAAGAAGCAAACGACACTTTAGCAATTGCTTCGTAAAATGTCTTCCGCATAATAGTGGGCTAAAGTGAAGCAGTTAATCCTTAACAGCAAACCGGACAGAGACAACACTGTCCGGCTGGAAGGCGATGAATACCGCTATCTTGTCCGCGTACGGCGTATTAAAACAGGAGAAAAATTCCCCGCCCTAATGCCGAACGGCGATGAAACTGCGGTTCAGGTAATTTCNATTGACAACGGCGTATTGACAGGAAAATGTTCCAAACCATTTGAAACAAGCTCAGCGCATACAAATATACCGGCTATTATTTTATTTCAGGCCATGCCCAAAGGCGATAAAATGGATTTGATTGTACGGCAGGCAGCTGAGGGAGGAATTACAGAGATCGTTCCCTTTGTATCGGATTTTTCTGTCGCAAAAACAGGCGCAGAGGGGCAAAAATTCACGCGTTGGGAACGTATTATTAAAGAAGCCAGACAGCAAAGCGGTTCAAAAACAGCGACATCTGTCCGGCGGCCTTTGACAAAAAATGAACTCTTCGAATACTGGGAAAAAATCAAAACGGATGCGACAGGACTTCTGTTCCACCACGAGGGTATTGAACAGGAAAGCCTTCACGGTTATCTTTATAATATTCCAAAAGTTGTGGCGTTTGCTGTAGGCCCTGAGGGCGGGTTTTCCGGCGCGGAAGTATCTTCTTTCTTGGAAAACGGCTTTAAACCATTTAACATTGGAGATACAATATTAAGAACGGAGACTGCCGCTCTTTACTGCGCGGCGGTTATTAAAATTTTATTATTGGAGAGAGATTCGTGGGAGATGAAACAAACGAAATAAAACAGCGTGTAAACCTCTTGAGTGTCCCTATTGATATTATTGCGCCCGAACAACTGGGAGCTTTTGTATATAAATCAATAAAGGAAGAAAAAGAATGTAATATTGTTCTTCTTTCATTATGGGATTTATTACGCGCAAGAAGAAACAGCGAATACCGCGCCTATATTTTTAAAGCTTCGCTTGTCATTCCCATTTCTAAAAGCATAATATCCGGACTCAAATTTCTTACAGGAAAAAAAGCGTTTCGTTACATGCCGTTCGATTTTATAATCAGTATACTTACAGCTTTGGAAAACCGCGAATATTCATGTTATCTTCTTGGCGGCAAGACGAATGTCCTTTTAAAAACAGAAAGAAATTTAAGGCAAACATTTCCCGGTCTGCGCATTGTAGGGCGCTTTCCCGGTTCTTTTAGACGACAGGACGAACCTACAATTATTGAAGCAATAAAAAAAGCGTCGCCCTCGCTGTTGTTGGTAGGCAATGGCGTCAGGGGCAAGGAACGCTGGATTGCAAGAAACAATATTACTCTGGGAAAAGGAATACGGTTATGGTGCAGCGATATTTTTGATGTTTTTGCGGAAAAGAAAAAACGCCCCTCTCACACTGCTTTTGAAAACGGGTTTGAATGGATAAGCTATTGTTTCCAGAAACCGTATAAATTTTTCAGATTAATCCCGTATATTCATTATAAATTTCTGCTGTTGACTTATAAGTTATTCAACAAAGCCAATTGAATGCAACACGGGACCTATGAAGCTGACTGTAGATTCGAAACCAATGTGTTCCCTAACAAGTCCATTGCCTGCTATTGATACATAATAACATAGGGACGCGGTTTAAGTTCGTAGACTTCTTTTGGCGTCATCATCGGATTATCGTAACCGGCTCCGGGTATTCCAAAGTTATANAACAATTTAAAACCCTTTAGCGGCATATTGGCAGCCAGCGCGTTAAAAGCATAAGAATCGCGCTTCATGGAAGGATGACCAATGCCGTCCATGCAGTGAATAAGTTTTACCCTGCTAAAATCGGTTCTTACAACTTCCCTGTTCCTGAGCATCATATAATTAAACTGATGAATTACCAGTATTCGTTCGCCGGGAATATTATTTTCTATCATGTAATTTTCCATTACTTTCTGCACCATATTTACTTCTTCCCCTGTAACGTGTCCGAAGTCCACCATTGGTTTGTCAGTACGCCATTCAGGATCAAGCGCAAGGTGAACATTGGAATACTTTAGCCAGGGCAGCAGCCTTTTAAGCGCATCTACCGGCTCATAACGCCCGATTTGATGATCGATAAAAACCAGAATATCATTTTTCAATCCGTAATCAATATATCGCATCAGGGTTTCACTTCCCAATATCCCAATTTCGCCTTTAGGCCAGACAGTCCCGTAAATAATGTAAAAAGCTTTTTTCACCTTGCGCCCGCCGCTTACCGCTTCGTACTCGGCTGCAAGAGCGGTAAGCTTTTGGTCCAGCTCTTCAATGGAATAACGCCCCAAAATGCCCATGTTTTTTGAGTTGGGGTGCCCGTAAAACGCCAGAACATCGTCATCCTGCAGAATGGAAAACTGATTTTCAGTTGTTTGTTTGTCGTTTTCTGTTTCTTCTCCGGCTTCGGACGGCGCATTAACCGAATCAATAAGGGAAATTTCAATCTTTTCCACGCTTTCAATTGCTTCTGTCTCCGGCAAGAGAACCGTCATGGCGGAACAAAGGAAAAAAGGCAATATAACCGCAAAAATGAAGTATCTTTTTTTCAAAAACATGATTCAATAATCGGCAAAAAAAAACAGAATCTACAGCCAGAGATGTATCTTGTGTAATTTTGAACAGATAAACCATGTGCCGAACGAAAGCAGTAAAATCCCAAGAATCGGACCTGTCCAATTATCAGTTCCAATAAGTATATTTCTTCCGATCAAGGCAAGCGCAGCCCCAATCCCTATATAAATATATTCCCTTGAATCTCGTACTTTTGCGGCTACAAAAAAAGTGATCACTGCCGCAAAAAAAATAACTATGTCAATCATTCTGAAAATGGAAGCAAAACCGTTTACAATATTGAAACTTGTGTCCCAGTTTTCGGTATCAATCGGGATGCCAAAAGTCAAAACTATAACAGCAAGGAAAATTGCCATTATTAAATTGCGGGTTTTCTGTATTTCAAGGCCGGCTGCGCATAAACTGGCCGTAAAAAGCGAGAAAACATTGAAATATCTGGCAAAAATCAATAACCGCGCCGCGCTAAGTAAATAAAAAGAAGGAAAAATATAAATTAAGTGCAGNGGATAAATCAAACGNAGTATTTCAAAAGAAAAGGTAACCGTAAAAAAGGAAATATAAAGTATCTCCGGTGTGGATGTCCGTTCAAAAAAGAAATAAATCAATATTATTCCGACAAATGAAAACANAACAGCCATTATTAAAGATACATGAACGGCATAATAATTACTTTTGAGGAACCAGCCGGAAATAGTCTGAAGAAATGAAACAGAGCGGGTATTCCCNTCTATTGCGGAATAAAAAGGGAATATTTTATATGAAGCTGCCAATAAAAGAAGGGTTATAATAAAACAAAGGGCAATTCCGGCTTTAAAAAAGGCGTTTCTTTCCGAAAGCGTCATAACAGGGNAACCTCTATTTGCCAGTTTAGCCCAATAGATAATATATCTCAAGACTGATATTGTATTACCGATAATGAGAATTAAGGGGAACTCTATGTTATTGAAAAAAAATGTAATAATTATTTCCATTATTTTTTTAACTTGCGTTTCCGCTTTATGGGCAGGAGATTCTGCTGTCTTTGTCGATCTGGGTTTTTCGCCGGACGGCAAAACATTCATGTTCGGTCAATACGGAGTACAATTACCTTCCTTAAAGCCGTGGGCTGAATTATTTGTTGTAGACATGAGTACTAACAATTTTGTCCCAAACGGGAAAGCTTCCTACACGCAGGACAGTTCAATTAAGGCCGGACAGGATGGTTCCGGTATTCTCTACCAGTTACTTGGCANCAACACTAATCTTTCAAGCCGTTATAACATAAATTTCCAAAACCAGGGACAGCCTCTTTATATCTCGAGAAATGAAAAACCGCCGGAACGCGGTGAGACTATAGATTTCCGCGATTTTATTTGGGGCAAAAGCTACAAAGCGCAGTTAATTCCCACCATAAACGGAACCGGAATGAATACACGTTCCTCTTTTTACATAAACCTGGACGTTACTTCATCAAATGGTCAAACAAAAAGCTACACTGTAGGCACTCCAAGNATAACCCGTCAACGGATAGTCTCATACAACATCAAAAAAGTCCTAATAGATTCTACCGGAAATTCGATTATTTTTGTTATAGAGATGAAGCGCGCCGCCGAAAACAGCTTTGATATCCGCTACATGGTAGAAGCTATCAGATTCTAGTTTATAAAGACCGTCTTTTTGCCGCTAAATCGCCGAATTAAGCCAATATGTGTAAAAATTTCACCTTTTTGAGCATCATGGCACTGGGTAAAAAGGTATTTCCCGATCGGTAAAATCATCGTTTAAAGCCAAAATACGGCAAAAATTCTTCCCTGAAGCCGACATGAAAAAGCATACAAATGTATTAAACCCCTTAAATATAGGTTAAAAAATCAATTTATCCAATTGACACATTTAAAATAGTCACTTAAAATTAAGATATGGCAGAAACATTATTCCTTGACGATGCCAATTTTGAGTTGTATCGTGATTTTATTTATAAGGAAAGCGGAATTACATTTACACCAACCAACCGTTCAATACTGGAAAGCAGGTTAAAAGAACGCTTTCGCGAAAACAAGATTGATTCTGTATCTTCTTATCTTGAAAAAATAAAAAAAGACAAAGAAGAGCTTAAAGGGTTTTTGGATTCTATAACAACCAACCTGACAAGGTTTTTCAGAAATCAGGCGCAATTTGATGCTTTTGAAAAATATGTTATTCCNGAAGTAATGAAAATTAAAAAAATTCCGGGTACTATTAGAATCTGGAGCGCCGGTTGTTCAACAGGAGAAGAACCTTATACTATTGCTATGTTATTGAGCGAAATTCTGCCTTCATCGTGGAGTTATGATATATTNGCCAGTGATCTTTCACTTAAATGTTTAATGACTGCCAAAGAAGGTTTTTATGCGGAAAACCGTATTGTCGGAATTCCGGATAATTATTTGCCCAAATACTTCACCAAAGTAGAGGGCGGCTATAAAGTTATTCCNAGTATTCAGGCAAAAATTAAATTTGACTATCATAATTTAAAAAACGACTCCCAGCAAAGAAATCTTGACATTGTTTTCTGCCGGAATGTAATCATCTACTTTGATGAAACCGCTCAAGAAGGGGTTATGAACCGTTTTTATGATTCAATGGCGGCAAAATCATTTTTATTTATCGGGCATTCTGAATCGCTTTTTGGAATGAAAACAAAGTTTGAATTTGTAAAAACTGAATGGGCAACCTTATACAGAAAAAATATATAGGAGAAATCGGTGGGTGATGAAATACAGGTCTTAATTGTAGACGACTCAGCTTTAATGCGAAACCTTATAGGTCATATGGTAGATGACACACCGGGTTTGGCAGTTGCAGACAAGGCAATGAATGGNAAATTTGCTTTGCAGAAAATTCCGCGTGTTAATCCCGATATAATTGTTCTTGACCTTGAAATGCCTGAAATGAACGGTATTGAATTTCTAAAAGAACGAAAAAAACAGGGAATTACAATTCCTGTAGTAATTTTGTCATCAATCGCCGCACGCGGCGCGGAAATTACAATGGAAGCCCTTGCGCTGGGGGCAAGTGATTTTATTCAAAAACCTTCAGGTTCNATATCAAGAGATATACATGAAGTAAAAGATACGCTTACAGGTATGCTGCTCGGTTACGGTGGCTCATACCGTAAATCACAGGGTAAAAAAGTTCTTACCCCTTCGGAATACAAGCCAAAAACGCCAGCAGAAAAAACCTCTGACATCGCTGTTCATTTTAATTTGGCTGTTGCGCCTCCTGTTACCCCTGCACAGCCTCCAGCCCAGTTACGCAAACCGGCAAAAACAGAAATAATTGCCATCGGTATCAGCACAGGCGGTCCGGATGCTTTGCGTGTAGTATTCGCAAAATTGGATACGGATCTGAAGGTTCCAATTGTTGTAGTACAGCATATGCCGCCCGGATTTACAAATGAATTTGCAAAAAGCCTTGACCGTATCTGTCCTCTNAANGTTAAAGAAGCTGAAGAAGGCGATGCAATACTGCCAGGAAGAATCCTTATTGCTCAGGGTAATAAACATCTGGAAGTAGAAAGAAAAGGGACGAACGGCGTAGCTCATCTTTCAGACGCTCCCCTAGTCTCAGGACACAGACCTTCGGCGGATGTACTTTTCGCTTCAGTCGCTATGAGTTATTCCAACCACGCTCTGGGAGTCATTATGACCGGTATGGGACGGGACGGAGCCCAGCATCTTGGAACCATCTACAAGGAAGGCGGTATGACTCTGGGACAGGATGAAAAAAGCGCCGTTGTATACGGAATGCCCCGTGTTGCCTATGAGTTGGGTCATGTTATGGAACAGGTTTCTCTCGAAAACATGGCGCGCCGTATCTGTGATGTAGCAAAAGCGACCAGATAAAACAAATGCGCAGTGTAATAGCGCTCCTTGTTTTTTGTTTCGTTTTTCTATTTACAACATGCGCAACAGTACCCATACTGCAAGAGCCTGTTGTTTCTCTTCATTCTGTACAGATTGCCAAGTTAGACATTTTATCCGGCGCGCAGCTTCTGTGCAAAGTACAGGTAGAAAATCCGAATGGTTTTACTATTCCGCTTCCCGAAGTCGGCTGGGAAGTATTTCTGAATACCAATTCGTTTGTTAACGGTGTTATAAAAGATAATCAGCAAATAAAGGCTAAAAACTCTTCAATTGTGGAGATACCCGTAAACCTTAATTATCTTGATATTTTTAAGGCTTTTGCCTCACTAAAGGGGAAAAAACAAACTGATTACAAAGCTGTATTTAANATAAAATTTGCAATTCCGTTATTGGGAGACAAAATTTGGCATCTTGAACATGAAGGAAATCTTCCTATACCGCAGCTTCCAAAAATCAGCGCTCCGGTTATGAGAGTAGAAAAAACGGATTTAACAATGGTTGAATGGCTTGTCAGTTTTAATGTTGAAAATCCCAATCCTTTTGAATTGCCGCAGCCCAAAATTACTTTTAATTATCAAATAGACAATCGTTCGTTTATACAAAACACGTTGGCAAATAAAGGGGCGCTTGCCGCTTCATCTGTTACGCCTGTTGCCTTCGGGCTGGTCGTATATTACGCAGATTTATTCCGTGTTTTCAGCAATTTACGCAATTCAGCCAATGTTCAAAGTCAGCTTGATATTACATTTGATTTTGGCGTTCCTGTTTTTAGCGGTGAAAATTTTAATCTGCATATTCCNGCTTCATTGCCTCTGTCCAGATGAAACGTTGCAATTTTTCATAATTATCTCAANGCGGCANGGAACCTCATTTGGATNTTTCCTGTTTTTTGGTTTGCTTTTCTACTGAAATATGTAATTGATACGCAACCTTTTGCGTATATAAATCGTTAGGCGCAATACGGGCTAAAATGATCTAA
>WRGH01000012.1 GCA_009787285.1 Brevinematales bacterium | reverse complement strand
TGATCCTGAACACGCTCTGTGCGACGGCGAACAATCGCTTACGCCTGAATTATTCAAAAACATGATGGAAACGCTGCGTAAATACGCCGCTATAGAAAACAGGATAATTTAATTGCGGCCTTTGGAAGAATGTAAAATCGGTATTGCCGGCCTCGGGTTAATGGGCGGCGCAATAGCGGTTGCCCTGCGTGAAACCTGCGGTATCGCATCGGAAAACCTTTTTGCCTGCGATAAAGACAGCGAAACTTTAAAAACAGCGCAAAACACCGGTCTTATAAGTCAGGGATTTGAGCCGGAAAGAGCCGGAGAAATGCTCTGTTCCTGCGATGTCGTTTTCCTCTGTCTTAATCCCTCCGCGATAATCAGTTTCTTAAAAAAATGGGAGAGCTCTTTTAAATCCGGCAGTATTGTTACCGACATCGCGGGAACAAAGGGCAGCATTGCCGCATGCGCGGAAAATATCCGCAAAGATATTGATTTTATACCAGGTCATCCTATGGCGGGCGCTGAAAAAGGCGGGTTTGAAAACTCAAGACTCTGCAATTTTAGCGGTAAAAATTACATACTCACCCCTCTTTCGCATAACAAACCTGAAAACATTGAGTTTCTTAAAAAATTAATCTACCGTATGGGTTTTGGCCGCATTACGGAAGTAACGCCTGCAGAACATGACCGTAAAATCGCATTTACAAGCCAACTCTGTCATTTAATAGCCGCCGCTCTTATAGACTGCGAATCCGATACCGCAATTACCCGTTTCGGCGGCGGCAGTTTTGAGGACCTTACCCGTATCGCTATGCTGAATGCGCCCATGTGGACCGAAATTTTTATCGAAAACCGCGATGCGCTGCTGGATCGTATTGAACAGTTTGAAACAAGCCTTGATGAATTAAAATTGTTGATAAACAGCGTTAAGGCGGAGGAACTTGAAAAAAAGCTTGAGTCCGTAAGAGACAGGCGGATACAGATGTCTAGCTAAAAGTGCATTTATGCGGCAATGTTGAATAACGCGCCTGTAGCGGGAGAGGCAGGGGTATAAATACCCGCGCTCTGGGCGGCTTTAATCTGTTTTTGGTACTGGTCTATCAGGGCATTAACGCGGTTTTCATCCTGTTCGTCTATAATGCCTAAATCTGCAGACGGCTGGCTTTTCATTTTTTCAAGCTGATCAATCAATGTATTAAGTATTTTAAGTTTGGTAATATTTACGCCGCTTGTTCCTTCCGGAGCGGGAGTTCCTGAAACGTGCTTAAAATGTGAATAAATAACAAGGCCGGGAGATACGGGCAGAGACATTCTGCCGCTTTGGGACGCGGTTATTGCATATCCAATGCTTGGGAAGGTATTGTTTGAAACAACCCCGACATTCATAATAATCTCCTGTTATAAATATCGGAAAAATTAACGGCGAGTATATAGAATTTTATTAAAGTTGTTACTTATTTATCCGCATCCAGTCGGATAACCGTTTTTCAAGGGGATATATATCATCTGCTCTTTTAATGTGAGCGCGGTCATAAAGGTAGGGCAGTACAACCTGTTCCTTTATGGCAGCCCAATTGGCAGGAAGCACATTCGGCGGCATGAAATTTTCAGACGGAGGCATACGCCCCAAAAGTTCAGGGCAGAACAGCGGGAATATTTGTTCAGTAACAGAGCTTAGGGCGGAAAACCCGTCGCAAATGCCAAAAACATTTTCATTTATCCTGTTTACTCTGCAGTATTCCATAAGCAGGTGCTGGGTTTCTGTGCGGAAAAACCATTGGACAAAAGCCTTAGCGGTTTTTTTTGATTTTGCTTTTTTAGGAATTCCTAAAAATACCATGTCTTCATTAATGGGGACATTATCATTTTCAATAATCCAGCGAAAATCCAAATGTTTCTTGCTGTCATCGCTTAAAGTGAACAGATCCCTGCTGTCCATATACGAAAAAAGGATACGCTCGCTTTGGATCAACTTTTCAGGAGGTTCAAAAAAGTACTTAAAGATAAAATCTTCTTCCGCCTGATAGTTATTGTTTATTTCGCGGGTCCATCTGTAAATTTCACCCATTGAATTGTCCAGCGCATCAGCATCCCANGCTACAGGAGACGCCTCGATGAAAGAAACGCCTGATAAAACAGCCACTGTGAACAAAAAATTAGTGTTCCAGCTAGGTGAGAACCCCATCCTTGTATATGCGCCGCGGGATTCAACATTGTAATTCTTGCCAAGCTTTTTAATCTCGTCAAAATCAATTGTAAATGAATTGGACATATCATGTTCTCTGTTTCTTGAGAAAATCAATGCGGGAATATTGAAAGACACCGGTAATAGGTATTGATTCCGCTGTATCCTGCCAATGGCAAGAAGTTTTGGGTAAAAAATGCTTCTGGAAAGCTTTTTTGCGCCGAAAATATTGTCTATGGAACTAAAATACGATCCTGTGCGTGAATTTTTTAACCAGCTTCCGACAATTATATCCGGTATATTATTGGTTTTTTCCAGTTCCTCCGCCGGAAATTCATAATATTTTACAGAAACTTTGTATTTATTTTGTACGGAATTAAAATATTCGCAATAAACTGCTAATTCCGGCCTGTCTGTCCAGATTTGCGCTGTTTTTATTTCACCGCACGAAACCAGCAGAGTTGTTAATACAAAAATCCAGACCATGTTAATGCGCATGAGCAATATTATTTTAAGACTTGTACGCTTGTCAATCTACCGTTAGAATGATAATATGACCGAAGTTATGGTATATATATATAAAATACGCGTCATAAAGCCGCTTGAGGGGGAGGCATTTGTTTGGATCGGATAAAAGATTCTATAGTAATCAGGTTAATTGAGCAAATTGGCAAGCATTANCAGGCAAATATTTCCAACCGGTTTATACGTCCTCTTTTGCTTCAACTTCAATTAGATAAAAACACATGGGATCAAATAGAGCTTTTAACAGAAAAAGCGGATATATTCAGCTATCAAGGATTTCACCTTGACGAATTGTACAGGCAAATAGCCGCCTGCGCGCGTTTTGTTGAAGTAGCCCGCAGCGGACTAATACCCAATATCAGGAGCAAATTGGCTGCTGTTCCCAGCGGCTCTGACAAAATACTGCGGGAAATGGCGGCCAGTAATTTTGTTTCAAATTTGCAGGTCTTTGCGGATCTTTTAAATGATTTATATGAGAATTTGGTTAGTTTGGATAAACAGGGCTCTACTAAAAAGCCGCCTGTATATTCTCAAATGCCGGAACTGTCCAACGTAAGCCGTATTCTTACCAGCCGTTAGAGAGGTCTTGCTCTTGACTTTTTTTTAACAGTTGGGTATAAGTTAGTCAATTAGATAAATTTTGGAGAAGATGATGTACGCTCTGGTTGAATTTATGGGAAAACAGTACAAGACCGAGAAGGGTTCCCTGCTTAAGGTTGATAAAATTGACGCAGAACCTGGGACAGCCATTAATATTGATAAGGTGCTTTTGGTTTCAGGCGACTCAGTTAAAGTAGGCAGTCCTTATATACAGGGCGCAAAGGTGTCCGCTGTTGTGGAATCTCACGGGAAAGACAGTAAAATTATTGTTTTTAAGTACAAGCCCAAGAAAGATTACCGCCGCAAGCAGGGACACAGGCAGCAGTACTCTATTATTAAAATAGGGGATATTTCGGCCTAAAAGTCCGGCTTTAAATTGATTGATATAGAAACAGTCATGGAAGATGACGGAACATTAAGAGCCTGTAAGGCTCTGGGTCATGCCGGAGCGGGTAAGGCCGGAACCGACATTGTATGCGCCGCTGTTTCNGTATTGATTAGAACTGCTTACGGAACCCTTTCCGGCAGAAACGGGATTTCGGTTCGATACGGAGCGCCGGAACCGGGCAATTTTTGGCTGGAGGTTGATTATAATGCGGAAGGAAAGGATTTTCTTTTCGCAGNCGGGACTTTCTTGATTGAAGGATTAAAGTCTGTCGCGCAGGAATTTCCCATGAATTGCAGATTGAATATTAGGACTTTACGGAGGACATAACATGGCACGGAAACGCGGCGGAAGCGGCGCAAAAAACGGACGGGATTCAAATCCCAAATATCTTGGTGTAAAAGCAACAGACGGTACTTTAGTCAGGGCGGGGACCGTTATAGCCCGTCAGCGCGGGACAAAGATTCATCCTGGAACAAATGTAGGCTGCGGCGGCGATTACACGCTTTTTGCTCTTGCAGATGGAAAAGTAACCTTTCACCAGCGCCGCGGCCGCAAAATTGCTTCTGTAGTTGAAGAAGCCTAACAGGGAGTGCGGCTTTCCGATTGGAAAAGTTTGCAGATGAGGCAATAATCGAAGTTTCCTCCGGCAGCGGCGGTAATGGCTGTGCGGCTTTCCGGCGGGAAAAATATGTTCCAAGGGGCGGTCCTTCAGGCGGGGACGGCGGCAGGGGAGGAGACGTTGTGTTCACTGTCCGCAGGAATCTGCGCACCCTTGCTCACTTACGTTACAAATTCAGTTTTAGGGCGGAAAACGGACGCGACGGCGGAAATGCAGGCCGTTATGGCCACAACGGAGCCGATGTAATTATTCCCCTGCCGCCCGGCTCATTAATCCGTAATATTGAAACAGGTTCTCTTATCAGGGATTTTTCCCGCAATCAGGAAAATTTTGTTTTTCTCAAAGGCGGGAACGGAGGCTGGGGAAACATTCACTTTAAATCTTCGATAAATCAGGCTCCGCGAAAAGCCCTGCCCGGAAANCANGGTCAGACAGTGCGGCTTAAAGTTGAATTGCAGATAATGGCCGACATTGGCCTTGTAGGTTTTCCAAATGCGGGAAAGTCCAGTCTTCTTAACCGNCTTACCAACGCAAGACCGAAAATAGCAGCCTATCCGTTTACTACAAAAATCCCTAATCTCGGGGTACTGACTTCAGGAGAAAGGGACGTTATAATTGCCGANATTCCGGGGCTTATTGAAGGCGCATCGCACGGGGCGGGACTTGGTTTTTATTTTTTAAGGCATATTTCACGGACTTCGGCGCTGGCTTTTCTTATCGATCTTTCAGNTAACAATTATCTTGAAGCCTTTGACGTTTTGTTAAATGAATTAAAATCTTTTTCCGAAGAACTGGCAGGTAAAAACCGGCTGATTATCGGGACAAAAACCGATTTGGCTGAAACTTCGGGAAGACTTGCAGAGCTTGCGCAAAAATATCCGGCGGAAGAAGTTATGGGAATTTCGGTTTTTTCGGGCGAAGGCATCAAAGAATTGACCTATGCTTTTNTACGCTTAACAGAAAATCATAAGGAAAGCAGNAATACGNACAGTATTGACGATACGGATATTGCAGATGACGGATTATATGACGAAACTCTGAATGAGNTTATAGATGAAGAAACAATAGAAGGAGATGATCTGTGAAGCTGGGAATATTTGGCGGCAGTTTTAATCCGGTTCACCTTGGCCATCTTTTTCTTGCGGATAAAGCGCTTTCAGAATTAAAACTGGACAGNATTGTGTTTGTACCGGCATACATCTCTCCGTTTAAAATTCCTTCTGAAGGAACGGAAAGCAACGCGGACAACAGGATTGCAATGCTTTCCGCCGCAATTGCAGGCTGCAGCCGTTATGCGATTGACGACTGCGAAATCAGGCGCGAAGGGATTTCCTACACAATAGACACCCTAGAAGACATAATTGTCCGCTATTTGCCGTCCGGNAAACCGTCCCTGATTATAGGAGACGATCTTGCGCAGGATTTTCAAAAATGGCGCGACAGCGAAAGAATTTTACAGTTAGCTGACATAGTTATAGGAAGGCGGATTTNTTCCTCTGCTGTTGATTACCCGTTTCCGCATACATTTATTGACGGCGAAGTAATGGATATTTCCTCTCAAATTGTAAGGCAGAAAATCAGNGAAGGAAGCAATTGGTCTTCTCTTGTTCCGTCCGCAGTAAGGGATATTATTATGGACAGGCGGCTTTACGGCTATGACGGCGCTGTACAGAACGAAGACGGCCTGCATTCCGTAATTATGCGCATAGAAACTGAAGCGAGAGAAACACTCGGTATCGCGCGTTTTATTCATTCAAGGAATACCGCCCTTCTTGCGCATGACCTTTGCCGCCGCTTCGGTCTTGACCCAATGACAGGTTATCTTGCGGGAATTGCCCATGATTTGGGCAAACAGCTTGATGCAAANCAATTGCTGAAGCTTGTAAAATCAGACGAAATGCAGATTTCAGCGCTGGAAAAGGAAAGGCCGAATCTTCTTCATGGCAGGGCTGCCGCAGTATTGCTCAGGGAGAAGTTCTGTATTCATAATAAGGATATACTGGAGGCTGTGGCAGTTCATACGTCNGGAAGCGAAAACATGGGAGATCTCGCCAAGATTATCTACATTGCCGACAAAGCGGAAGTGTCAAGGAATATTGATCCTGTCTTGCGAAAAATGTGCTATGAAGATAATTTTACTCCTTATGAATTAGATAATATTCTTTTTGCGGTATTAAGCAAAACAATCAGTAAGCTGCAATCAAGGAAACTTGACCTTTCGGAAGAAACATTAAAATTGCTGAAAAGAATGGAGGAAAGAAACAATTGAAGGATTTATCCAAAATTGACGCATCTGGTTTTCTGCTTGCTATAATAATAATCCTTCTTGCAGCCGCTCTTGTTTTTGTAAGTTATATATTCCGCAGCAATCCTATAGAAGANGCTGTTTCCGGCAACCGTGTAATCAANGTGCTTTTTGTGATTGAAAATGAAAAAAAAGCCGTAAGTACCTACGTTCTTATGTACTATCCCGCGACAAAACGCGCTGCAGTTTTTGACATACCCGGCGAGATCGGCCTTTTACTTACAAAAAAATACCGTATAGACAGAATAGACAGCATTTACGATTCTTCAAGACTTGGCGGTTATCAAAGTGAAATTGAAAAACTTTTNGGAATAGAAATTAATTTTTCGCTCATTATCACAAAAGAAAATCTTGTGTCAATGGTAGATCTTCTTGAAGGTGTAGAAATTTTTATTCCTTCGCCTGTATCGTACAGGGACGGCGACGAGCTTATCCTGTTTCCTTCCGGCATGACAGTTCTTGACGGCGACAAAGCGGGCGTTTATGCGACATACAGCGTGCCCTTTGAGGATCGCGATATGGAAGTGTTCAGAAGGCAGCGTTTTTTCCTTGGGTTCCTGAACCGGAATATACAAATGAACGAAAGACTAAAAAACCGCGAAGCAGCTAAAATGTATTATTCGCTTTTTAAAACAAATGTGAACCGGCGTACGCTGATGCTGCTTTTTGACGAGTTTGTTTATATAGACACTGATCGTACAAATGTGCAGACTGTCGGCGGAAATGTACAGGAGATATCCGGTCAAACGCTGATTATTCCGCATTGGAACGGAGACCTTGTAAAAGAAGTTGTGCGTCAGACACTGGCNTCGCTGACCCGCGATATAGAAGAGCATATTGCAGGCCAATCGCTTACAGTTGAAGTATTAAACGGAACGGCAGTTAACGGCCTTGCCGGAAGAACGGCGGAAATGCTGCGCAGTTTCGGTTATGACGTAATTTCCATTCAAAATGCGGATAAAAATGATTATGAAGCTACAGTTATCATTCACCGTTCCGGCAGCGACGGNATGGTAAACGAATTTGCCGATATTATCCGCTGTGCCAACATACGCCGCGAATTAATTACTGATGAGCCTGATGATAATCAGCTTAATCCTGAGTATAAAGCGGATATAACCCTGCTTATCGGAAAGGACTTTAACGGAAGATATGTTACGGAAAACTGAGAATATTACGGACGCCGCAAATAAAGACGCGGATGCCGTTTTAAGTCAAATTACCGCAATGGGAGAGCTGATAAAAGAGCATAAGGGGCAGGACGTTTCCGTGCTTGATATTCGCGGAATATGTGATTGGACGGACTTNTTTGTNATTGCCACCGTATCAAGCAAAATCCACATGGACGGACTTGAAAGGCACATNAAGGACTATTGCCGCGAGAACAGAATAGAGCTTTTTGGTAATTCCCGCAGAAGCACGGACGATGAGTGGCGGCTTATAGACATTGGTTTTGCAATCATCCACCTGATGAACAGCCGCGCCCGCCAGTTCTATGAACTTGAAAGGCTTTGGCATCCGGTAACCAGTTTGTAGGGGACGGCCGGCCCCCTACACAGATAGCTCCTATTCGTCCTGACTTCCCCAATCGTCATTGTCGTCATCTTCATCGTAGTCATCGTCATCTTCATCGTAATCATCATCATCGTAGTCATCTTCATCATCATCGTCATCATTGTCGTCGTCATCCAGAACTTCTTCTTCGAAATCGTCTTCGCCATCATCGAAATCGTCTTCGTCATCAAGCTCATCGTCATCACCGAAGATGAAAACCGGCATTTGGTCAGCGTCTAATTCGCCGGCATCATAACCGCATACAGGCATCAACGCCAATTCCTCATTTTCCATAGCTCCGTCCAGAACCATAATGCTCTCCCTTTCAAATTGTCTTTTTCTTGAATCGAAACTGAGTTGCAAGGCTTAAAAAAGCCTCCTCTTTAGAAACATAAGTGAGGAATTATGTGCTTGTCAACAGGTTTCGCCTATTTTTTTGAAAAATGGGAAGAGGCCGCCCGTTATATTTTGTAAAGGCTGTTTTTGTGATATTCTTGTAAAATGCCCGTCTTGGATAAACAATTGACCTTCTTTGCGCCCGCAAAAGTCAATCTTCATCTGACGGTCGGGGGAAGGCGCTCAGACGGTTTCCATAATATCGAAAGCATCTTCATAAAGACGGACTTTGGCGATACCCTGAGCTTTTTGCCTGTGGACGGAAACAATGTAGAGATCGACATGGAGTTTGAGGAAGACGCCCGTTTCACGGAATATGTCAATTTCACGGAAGATGCCGGTTATACGGACAGCCCTTTGTCTGTTATACCGCAGGAAAAAAACATCATCTATAAAGCCGCTGCCCTGTTCAGGAATAAAACCGGCTTTGAGCGGGGTTTGATAATAAAGGCAAAAAAACGTATCCCTGCCGGAAGCGGACTTGGGGGAGGCTCCTCAGATGCAGCCGGCACTCTGCTTGTCCTTAACAAGATGGCTGGCTTTCCGCTGACTTCCGGCGCGCTTCTGGAAATGTCGGGCGAGCTTGGCAGCGACGTGCCTTTTTTTACACATGGAGCGGCTGCGGCATGGGTAACAGGCCGCGGCGAATGTATCAAGCCGCTTAAAACCCCGCGCCTGTTTTTAACGCTTGCGGCCCCCGGTTTTCCAAGCGGCACTGCCGCCGCCTTCCGCCTGCTTGATAACTACAGGCAGTCATTCGCTTCCGGCGAGCGCGGAGACATATATATAGAACACACCGCCCCTTTGCTTCATGAGATCAACCTTGCTGTTGTTAACAATAATTTGCTTGATTATATGAGCGGCAATTTTTACAACGATTTCCTGCCCGTCTTCAGCGAAACTGAAAAGACCGCATACAACGGCATTATTATGCAGCTAAAGGAATTGGGCGCGGAGTATGCAGGCTTATCCGGCTCCGGTTCCGCCTGTTTCGGCGTATTCAAAGAAAAAGCGCAGGCTGACAATGCCGCGTCGGTTCTTGCAAAGAAGTGTAAATTTGTGAAAAGCTGCACAGCGGGGTAGCGCGCCTTTAAAGCTAAACTTGACCCGCAGTTATCCATAACAAATTTCAAGGCGTCATGCCGCTTAAGCCGGTTTTGTTATCCAAGGAATTCTTCGCACTTTTTAACGGTTTCTTCAAAATCACTGTGCAGCAGACATTGGTCAATACCGCTTAATAGTTTTGCGGTTTTAGAAGACCATGCTTTTTGTCTTAATTCGTCCAGAGTTTTTTTTACGGCTTTTTTGTCATAAACATTGCAGGCTTCCTTAATAAACAAAATTTTTTCGCGCAGATAAACAAGCGTATTACCTGATTCATCCTCAACTATTTTTTTGTTTTTTTCTTCTTCTTTCGGCTTTATTTTTTCGATTAACGCCCTCAGCGCATTTACAAACGTAAGGGTTTCTTCGAGCATTATCTCCATATTTTTATCGCGTCCTGCCTGTTCCAGCCTTAACGCAAAACCGGAAAGTTCATTTTCTCCTATATTTGCCAAAGCGCTTTTCATCGCATGAACGCTGACGGTATACGTATAAATATCGCTGTTTGTGCGGAATTTATTATCGAATAATGTTTCCAGCGCCGCGCAGGCCTTTTCGGCATCCCTAATAAAAATTTCCGCTAATTGAGAGTCAATCTGCTGTTGAACTTCTTTTTTGTCAGTCTTTTTTTCCAGTTCAGCCTTTTGTCTCCGCGCCGCTGTGATTACTTCCTGCGGTTGTTTGTCGCGTACCAGCTTATTCAGCCAGAAGTTTAACTGGCGTATGTCTATCGGTTTGGAAATAAATCCGATAAAGCCGTTCATCAGAAACATATCTGACTGTCCTATGAGCGCATTTGCAGTTAATGCGATAATCGGGTTTTTATATTCAAGTTCGCGTATTCTTTTAACTGCTTCAATGCCGTCCATTTCAGGCATGAAATGATCCATAAAAATGATGTCATAACAAGCGCCGTTTCTGANTTTTTCGATTGCTTCAAAACCGCTTAAGGCGGTTTCTACAGATAATCCATAAGGAGAGAGCAGTCCTTTTGCCACATACAAATTTGTTTCTACATCATCTACAATAAGTACTTTGCCGTACGGCATATAGTCACGGGCAATCTGCGGAGACTTTTTAATTTTTATCTTTTTATTGGTATGAAAATTTTTAAGGTCTTCCGATAATTCTTTGCCAATAACGCAGTCATCTACCTTTCTCTGCGGAATCCGCACTGTAAATACCGAACCTTTATCCGGTTCACTTTCAACTGAAATTTCTCCTCCCATCATTCTGATAAGGTGTTTTGTTATGTTCATTCCAAGCCCTGTGCCTTCGACTTTACGGTTGGCTTCAGTATTAAAACGGGTATATTCGCAAAAAAGCATATTTACCTGTTCTTTTGTCATACCCTGACCTGTATCGCTTACGCTTATGATCAGCATAACAAAATGTACATCGGTTATTAATTGTTCAACCTTAAAGGAAAGAGAAACTTTGCCTTTATCGGTNTATTTGAAAGCATTTGACAGTAAATTATTCAATATTTGCTTTATTCGAAGTTCATCGCCGAACAGTGTTAGCGGAAGATTTATATCTATATCAAGAAAAAATTCAATCGGCTTACTGTTAAACTTCATGATATTTAAATGTACAGTGTCGTTTATAAGGCTTGGAATATCGTAATTAGCGGGCGATAATTCAAGCTTATCAGCTTCTATTTTTGATAAGTCAAGTATATCGTTTATAAGGTTTAGCAGGAGATAGCCGGAATCATAAATTTTCTCCAAAGCTTCCTGTGCGTCAAGCGGAAGATGTTCGTTTTGCATTTGAATTTCCGCAATGCCGAGAATAGCATTCATCGGCGTGCGTAATTCATGGCTTACCCTTGCAAGAAAGCCGCTCTTTGCCTTGTTTGCCTCAATCGCGTGCTCTTTTGCTTTATCCAGTTCGGTAATATCAACNGAAGTTTGAAGATGAACCATTTTACCGCCCGGCCATTCAATATAACAGTCTGTGTTACGGTAAACGCGGTTTGTTTTTGAGCTGTGTTCTGTCCATGCAATGATCTGCTGNGGGTCTTTATCAAGCTTGTAAGAAGGGCAAAAATCGCATTTATTGTCCATTCCTTTTTGCAGAATCCTGTAACATAACTGCCCTGTGCAGTCTCCTTCAATATTAAAATGTTTCTTCATTTTATTATTAATAAAAAGAATTTCACTTGTACTTGGAACCGTAACATATACCATCCCGTCAAAACCGTTTAAAATATTTTCCAGATTTTTTGATTGTTTTTTTGCCTCATCCGCTTCGCGCGCCCTTATGCTCAGCTTTTGCTTTTCCGCGATAACGNTGATAAGGATAATACTGAGTATAAATGACAGCAAAGCGCCGAGAAAAATAAGAATGATTACCTGTAATCTTGTACTTTGATAGTATTTGTCATAAGGCGTTACAAGTCCTATGTACCATCCATTCTCAAGTTTATGGATGTATACAATACAATTATCATTTTTATAATTTCTGACAATACGCTCTTCTATTTCTTTTCCCTGTTCCAGTTCGTCTGAAAGAGCGGCAACTCCGCTTCCTATATTCTGCATCTTTATACCAATATATTCAGAGTTGGGGTGGGCGATTATTTCCTGATTACTTGTCGTGAGAAATCCGTAGCCGCCTTCTGCAAAGCTGGTATTTGTAATGTATCCTTTAAGCCTGTCTATCTTGATACCAAGACAAACGACACCCAGCAGNTCGCGGTTTTTGCCGAAAATCATGCGGGAAAATGTGATGATAGTTGTGTTATTTATTACATTTATATATGGTTCTGTCATTCCGATATCGCCGTTAGCATTGATTGCCGTTGTATACCATGGGCGGCTTTGCGGTACATAATCCGCCGGTATCCGCCAGTCCGTTCTTCCCGAGAGAAATTTTCCTTCAAACACATCGAAGACACCGTAAAAACCGGCGACATCAGCCAGAGATTTATCATCGTTTTTAGCAACATATTCATTAATAAATAAAATATAGTTATGTATGCTTTGGACATCGTTTCCGTTAATAATCATACTGCGTATTGTTTCTGAAATACCCGCCATTAATTTTTTCGGTTCCAAAAGGTCATACTTAATTGTTGTTTCCGTGTTCTTAATTGCGTTATTTATATTCATGTGCAGATTATTACGCTCAATGTTGTTCATAAACCAACTGCTTAATACAACCATCAGCGTAAATGCCGTTATTACAACGATTACCTGCGCCAGTAAAGGATTTGTTATCCGTTCTTTAAATTTTCTGTAAATATTTATAAATGACATTTTTACAGTATTAATATACTGTATTGAATCCTGTAAATACAAATAGTTAGCTTATTTGGTTAAATTATGGAACAAAATATCATAAAATTAAACTATTTTTTATTCCGCCCAATACGAATCGCGTATGCCGTATTTTTAGTTGACTTTTTTTGTATTTATTGTACACTGTTAATGTATTTAATACAGAGAAATTTTAATTATGAGGAATTTACTATGAAAAGAATTACAGCCGTTATTTCTGTTTTGGCAGTTATTGCTGTTTTTACCGGATGTTCAAAAGAATCCGGCGGGCTTACCTTAAAAAAAGGAGTTTTAATGGTAGGCATGGAAATTGGTTATCCGCCTATGGAGTACATGGCCGATGACGGAAAAACGCCTATCGGCTTTGATGTGGAATTCAGCAAGGCTCTGGCGAAAAAAATGAAACTTGAAGTTGAGTTTGTAGACACAGCATGGGACGGTATTTTTGCGGGTGTAAATACCAAAAAATACGATTGTATCATCTCATCTGTAACGATCAATGAAGCGCGGCAGGCGGCGCATAATTTCAGCAAACCGTATATTCAAAATACATTAGCCATTGTGCTGCCCAAAAACTCAAAGTACAATATAAAGTCTCCTCAAGACCTTGCAGGTCTCGGTGTAGCCTATCAGGAAGAAACAACGCCGATGATTACATGACTAATCTTGCCGAACAGGGTATGAAATTTACGCCTTATGAATACGACAAAGTAATGTACTGTTTTGATGAGCTTCGTCTTGGCCGCGTAGACGTTATTATTACCGATCTTCTTGTAGCTTACGAATATATCGCAAGGTCTGAAATTTTTGAGATTGTCTGGCAGGGCGGTGATGAAGAATTCGGCGTTTGCATGAGAAAAGGAAACGATGCTCTGACAACAGCTATAAACAAAGCCATTGATGAACTGTTTGAAGATGGGTCAATGCTTAGAATTTCCAAAGAGATTTTCAGCGGCATGGATCTTGTTTCGGCAGTGCGGCGTTAAGACTTTGTTGACGGTATAGGCGGGCATCCGGAATGGACAATATAAAAACGATGATTTTTTCATGGATGCCTCAGCTCTTGCTTGGAGCCAGAGTTACGGTAGCACTGACAGTATCGGCTGTCGGCGCCGGCATTATTATGAGTCTTTTTGTCGCTCTGGGAAAAATGTCAAAAAATGTGATTATTAACAGAACGTGCAGCGCCTATGTTTTCTTTTTCCGAGGGACCCCCCTTTTAATGCAGTTGTTTTTTGTTTATTACGCGCTGCCGATGATTGCCCCTGCCCTTACAATCAATAACCGTTTTCTTGCGGCTTTTATCGCATACAGCCTTAACTGCGCCGCTTACTGCGCGGAAATAATCAGGGCGGCAATTCAAAGCATAGACAAAGGGCAGTTTGAAGCGTCCCGCGCCCTTGGGTTAAGTTATGCGCAAACAATGCGTCTTGTTATTGTTCCTCAGTCTATCAGGCGGCTTATTCCTCCTGTCGGCAATGAATTTATCATGATGTTAAAGGATGCGTCCCTTGTTTCAATGATCGCGCTTGTGGATATTACAAAGGCTACAAGGAATATAGAAGGTTCCACGCGTTCCGCTCTTGTATATATTCCCGCAATGATACTTTACTTAATCATTACCGCAATATTTTCCTGGTTTTTCCACAAAATGGAAAATAAATATTCGATATACGAGTGAGCTAACTATGTCAATGGTCAAAACCGTAGAAGTATCTAAAACTTTTCACACTTCCGGAAGAACTCCGCTTGAGGTGCTGAAAAAAGTATCTCTGACCGTTGAACAAAGCGAGGTTGTCTGTATTATCGGCCCTTCGGGAGCGGGCAAATCAACATACCTTCGTACTCTCAATCATCTGGAAACCATAGACGAAGGACAAATATTTATAGAAGATAACCTGCTCTATGACTGTCATAACGGCGTGAACAAGGTAAAAATGCACTCCGACNTACACAATAAAATTATCCTTGAAGTCGGCATGGTCTTTCAGCGNTTTAANCTTTTNCCGCANATGACAGCTCTGGAAAATGTAATGCTTGCGCCGCTTCATGTCAGAAAACTTTCGNATAACGACGCTCGTAATAAATCGGTGCAGATACTGGAAAGGGTAGGGTTGGGCGATAAAATCGGCGCATACCCTTCAAAGCTGTCCGGCGGACAGCAGCAGCGCGTTGCAATCGCCCGCGCTCTTGCCATGGAGCCGAGGATCATGCTCTTTGACGAGCCTACTTCCTCTCTTGATCCGGAACTGGTCGGCGAAGTGTTAGCTGTCATGAAGCGGCTTGCCTCCGCCGGNATGACAATGCTTGTTGTATCCCATGAAATGGGCTTTGCGCGGGAAGTTGCAAACAGGGTAGTATTTATGTATGAAGGCTCCATTCTGGAATCCGGCACGCCGGAGCAGATTTTTTCTAATCCTTCAAATGACCGCACAAGGCAATTCCTGCAGAGTGTTCTTTAAAAATCCGGTATACTGTAAATAATATGAATTCATTTGAGAATCTTAGCATTCACCGGCGTTTTATTGATAAATTNAAAGAACGTTCCATTGCCGAACCNACCGCTATTCAAAACCTTGTGATTCCGGCGCTGTTTGCCGGGAAGAACATTATTTTTCGCTCCGCTACCGGCACAGGAAAAACATTTGCATACCTCCTGCC
>WRGH01000011.1 GCA_009787285.1 Brevinematales bacterium | reverse complement strand
GAGTTATTCTTAAAAAAAGCCTGCTTTTTTAAGCAGGCTTTTTTTTATAGAATAGATACTTTATTCAGCCGATTTTTCAGTTTTAGCAATCTCAGCCTGCGCAATTGCAAGCANGGCAATCGGCACTGAATACGGTGAGCAGGAAACATAATTTAGACCGGCATCCATGCAGAAACGTACATTGGAAGGATTGGCTCCATGTTCACCGCAAAGGCCGCAGACAAGGTCAGGACGGGTAAGCCGGCCTCGATCAGNTGCAAGAGAAATAAGTTCCTTTACCCTCGGATCCAGCGTACTGAACGGATTACCGTTAATAAGGTCGAAAAGAGTATAATCGGGCATAAATGCCGTGAAATCGTCTCTTGAAATACCCAGCGTTGTTTGTGTTAGATCATTGGTTCCGAAACTGAAGAAACGCGCATACCTTGCAATCTCACCGGCGCCTAAAGCCGCNGCAGGCAGNTCTATCATAGTGCCGATTTTATATTCCACTTCTTTTGCCTTTAGTTCCTTTCTTAGCTCTTCTTCTATGTCTACAATACCCTGATAGCTGGAACCTTCGATCTTCTTGCCGTATGCAATAAGTTTCAATTCAGCGTCATTCATTACGATAGGAACCATAATNTCAGGATGAACTTCGATTTTTTCATTTCGCAGTTTGTAAGCAGCTTCAAAAATAGCCTTTACCTGCATTGCGTAAATTTCAGGATATGAAACCGCAATACGGCAGCCGCGGTGTCCCAGCATCGGGTTAAATTCATGCAAGGCTTCTATACGGACTGTAATGTCCGCTTTTGACGGCTTGGTCTTATTTGTCTTGCCCATATAATCGATAAACGCATTTAGTTCATCATTATTGTGGGGCATAAATTCATGAAGAGGCGAATCAAGAAGACGAATAACTACTTCCCTGCCGTCCATTACTTTCATAATGCTATAGAAATCTTCCCTTTGCATAATCTGGAGTTTATCCAAAACTTTCTGGCGTTCTTTTGAATCATCAGACAATAACATACTGCGGAAAACATTGATTCTATCCGCCTTAAAGAACATATGCTCCGTGCGGCATAAACCAACGCCATCTGCGCCGAAACTAAGGGAGAGAGATGCGTCACGCGGAGTATCGGCATTACAGCGGACATGGAAATTTTTCAGGAAGCCTTTTGAAAGTTCAATAAAATCCAGTAATCCAGATTCTTTCGGATCCATCTCGATTAATTCAGCTACCCCTTTGTACAATGTAGACTCTCCGTAGAAAGGAACGCTGATTGTGATATAGTCTCCTTCCGAAAAACTGAATTCTCCAAGCATCGCCTTGTTACCTTTAATTTTCAGTTCCGGAGAAACAAGTGAAACTTTTCCGTATTGCCNCGCTACTACTGAGGCATGAGCGGAATAACCGCCTTCTGCCGTCAATACGCCGGTACTAACCTCAATTGCTTTTACGTCTTCGGCAAAAGAAGATGTTGCTACCAAAATAGTGCGATCATCTTCTCCTCTTTGCGCCAAAGTTTTTTTCGCTTCAAGAAGAGAATCGGTACTGAAATATACGCGCCCGATAGCGGCACCGGGAGCGCCGGCAATACCGCCCTTCCATGAATTAAGTCCCTTTACGCTGGACAAATCAATTACAGGATGGAGGATTTCATTAAGCCTTAGAGGATCAATTGCCTTAATAACGTCTTTGGCGCTTATTATTTTGCGCTTTGCAAGATCAAGCAGAAGCTTAATATCAGCTTGGGTAGATTTTTGATCTACAAGCCTCTGTTCAATCAGCCAAAGTTTTCCGTTCTCTACGGTAAAGCGTATCTGGCGTATTTCCCTGAATTTGTCTTCAAGAGTCCATGCAATTTTTTCCAGATGCTTTAGGTGAGCAGGATCAATTTTATTTATCTCATGCCCTTCAGCGCCGACTTCGTTGAACTTTCCCCTGAAAAAATTCCCTTGTAGTTTTTTATCGCCCGTAATAACATTACGGCTGAAAAAATAACCTGAACATGAATCTTTGCCGTAGTTGCCGTATACCATAGGTTGAATCAATATTGCGGTGTCAGCGTCGTTTTGTTCATCAATCTTTAACATTCTGGAAATTTCTGCAAGGGTAACCATCAACTGGTTTTCGGCGTCATCAAAGAAACCTTTNGGGAGATATTTGGAATATTCATCCATGTATTCTAAAGCTGATTTTTTCTTAGGAACAGGCNTTCTTTCTTCTTCTCTGTGAAGTTCATTGGAAGGTCCCTTAATATCCAATATACGCCGGATAAGTTTTAACTTCGCCGTAATTTCTTCCTTCTCTTGCAGCTTTTTCTCAAGTTCATTGATCCGTTCCTGAATCATTAACATACCGCTGATAAGAAACAAAACTTCACTTGCCGCAAAATCAGGACCCACCCATCTTGAAAAACCGCCGATAACCGGCTTAACAAGACCAAAGTTATGCAGCGTAGGGTATGTAGTAATTGCCAGGTTTGATGAAATAACAATTTTTAAAAGCATGGGATTATCNACGTCGCCGTATTTCTTACCTACAAGTTTTTCGCATTTTCCCAAAAGCTCAATAATATCTTTCTTGACTGTCTTTGGTTCTACTTCCAAGGCAATTTCAGAATCCAGAATAAATCCCGGTAGAATTGGAAATTCCAATTCCGCAAATTCATTGGCCTGGCGTCCGCGAATACCCAGTAATTCCGGCTTTATTTTTGAAGAAATAACATTGTTTTGGCTAAAAAAGTGTATTCTTGTGTCCATAGTTCTAGTTTTTCCTTTTAAAACAATTTGAGCACGGTATTCACAGGTCCGTGCAAGAACGCTTCAAATTGATGGCTTGCTCCCTGCGCCAGATAACGCTGTAGTTTTGCCACATCCTGAATTTCATTACCGGCAACGGCAAATTCAATAGCGCTGCCGTGCTTTACCTTACCCCACTTAAATAACGAGTTGATATCAAGTATCCTCTCTGTTTCATAATAAATAAAAACATCCAAATTGGGATGTTTTGCTTTATAACTTGCAATTATTTTTTTCCATGCTTCAACATTGCCGTTGTGGAATAATTCATTTTGAACTACTACCGCATATCTCGGGGTCATTTTTGCAGGTCCGCTTNCTGCCGACGCTTTTTTAGCAGGAGCCGGCTTTTTAGTATCTGACTTTGTTTTAGCGGTTTTTGTTTTTGCAGTTTTGGTTTCAGAAACTTTTTTNGGCGGGGAAACTTTNTTAACTGTAAATTTTCCCTTTGTTAACGCTGACGGCGCTGTTACTTTCGCGCCTTCAAACATATTTAACGCTATATCCGCCGCCTTCTGGCAATTTTCATCAGTTTCCTTGCCCTGAAGACCTGCGTATACAACCAACAATTCACGCTTGCGAAGCTGTCCAAAAGCCGCCAATTCTTCGGCTACTTTTGGATTCGCTATTAATAGACCCATTTCCGGGTGATAATAAGCGGCGACTAAATCAACGCCGTTCCATTTTCCGAATTCTTTTGACAAAACAGAAACGTCAGCNACAGTTGATACAAGGTTCTTTGAAGCTGTTTTATATCCAAGTTTATCTACCAGCAGCATCCTTAAAAGAAGGGCAATTTTACCGCCGGTTAATTCATCATCATCCATTTCATAGATAATATCGCTAAGATTACCTGCTCCCGCGTTTGAGGCAATTTCCATTGTTTTCTTAATATGCCTGACCGCGCTGTTAAAACCTGAACGTGTAGAAAGTACCTCCAGATTAATATTATCCGCCATACATTCTCCTTTTTTAAATTTACCAAAAAAACACCCCCAAAAAACCAGTGTAGTAAAAAACTACACTGATCTGGGAGCATTTTACATAATGAAGCAACCCTTAAATTGTCTTTATGTTAGACTTCCGTAAGCGTCGAACCTCGGCCGCCGGATCTCCTGTTAGATCTTGAATCTACAACACCGGCTTTCCTCTTGGGCGCGGCTGCTTTGGGCGCAGCAATCGCTTTTGGTTTTGGCGCCGCCGCTGCAACAGGACGTTCTTCTTCTTCATTACTGGCGCTGCTGAAAGACTGATTTATGTCTTCGCGAACCGTTGATCTTCTGCGGCTGAACGACGCAAATGCGGCATCAGAGAAGCCCTTGGATACGCCGTGCAGGAATTCGTTGAGAACATTCGCCATTGCATCCAGGGTAACTTTTTTTCTTTTGATTGACGTAATATCTACATCCAGCAGTAGACCCGGCTGCAAATGGTACGGATTGATCATATAATCAAACCTGTAGTATTCCTTTTCAAGCCATGTAAGTCTTTCTTCCATTACGCGCCTTTCAATCGGATACAGGAAATCGTACATCCTCTTCATCCTTTCGCGCATCCTGATAATCCTTGCGCGGATTCTGTCCTTTTCATAGACATAGGTGCGGTTGGATTTTTCAACTTCGGTCTCAGCCGGTTTGACAAAGGAAATTTCATCCCATACTTTGGCAATATCTTCATAGAGAGGCTCGCCGGNTCTATCCTTTATAACCCGCTTGATCCTGCTTNTATTCTTCTTTGACAAATCATCAAAGTCATTAACCTGAAAGAACTTCTTTTGACCCTGGTAAATAACTTCCAGAACATCCCAGATATGCTGAATTTCCGTTTCAAAGCTCTTGAGCTGAACGTCATAGGCTTTGCGATCTTCAATTAACTGGGCATTATCAAAATAGCGCATCTTNATCTGATAGCGTTCGTCAGGAAGATTTGCGATATCGGTATCTTCATATTCACGGATTATGACTTCCCTTCCGTTTTTGAGGTTTTCAATGTACTGATAACCCATTTTGGAAGTATCAAGAATTGAAGTAATTGAGTTGATNGCGGTGTTAAAGCCGCGGTTGCGGATATTTTCCATATCGATGATCTTCTTGATATTCTCGCGAACATTAAGAGCATCGAATGATTCAGGATCAATTTCCGCGCGAAGATCGGTAATCCTGTCCATAAGNGCTTTTGCCATATATGTATAGCGTTTGGATTTGGCTTCTTCGGCATTATCATCCGTGAATGCTTCAACCTTGCCAATTTTTGTGAATATGATTTCGCTGTCTGTGAGTTCTTCAATACCCTGATCAATCCTGTCATCTTTTATCTGCTCAATCATTTTGTCGATGTTGTCAATGATATGTTTTGAGATCAGATCTTTCATAAGGTATACTACCGTCACCTGATAATGGAAGATCGGGCTGATAAGTTCAGAATCCAGAATGTTGACGGAAAGCTTTACGTCACTTACTGTCTTTGGTTTCAGCTGATTGTCTTTGAATGCGCACTTTACGATTGAGTAAGCGTTTTCACCGCGCACGAAAGCGCCGGTATCGGTTTTCTGACGCAGAATACTGTTNGTGTGGGTTTCAAGTTCGTTAACGCCCCTCTGAATATGTCCCTGCAGGTGACCGTACATATTAACAACGGATTTTTCAACTTCTCCGGTGTTGAACTTGTCGGCGCCGCCAACAGCGTCAAGCAAATCGGCAATCTCTTTCGGCGTATACCTTGTCAGGACTTTTGTTTCTTCCTTNTCAATAAAGTTCCTGACTTTCTTTACCATTTCATCTTCGCTCGTTACCATGTAACGGTTGAACATGTTCTGATAATTCTGATTGAAGTAGTTGTAAAGTTTTTCTTTAAGACTGCCCATTACGTCAAGGCGTTCAAGAACATCCTTGGGCAGCTTTGCTGTCAGGTGGTGGATAACTTTATTAGTTTCTTCCTCCAGCAGCAGATTAACTTCAGCTTGCTGATCACGGTATTCCTGTGCTAATGAATTGCGTGAACCGACGGCGCTTGGTTTTTCCGGATGAAATACATTCGGGCTTTTGGGCAGATCAATTGCTCCCATAATAACTCTCCTTATAATTTAATTTCTATAACTCAACATTACTACAGAATACATATGTTTTTGCATATTGTAAAGTCCTTTTACGATAAAAAGGGCTACAGAACATATAATTAAAGATAAAACTAGTCAAATTCTGAAAAATGTGATAAATTATGCAGTATGAATGAAGTAATTAGGATCAGGTTAAAAAGTTTGGCATTAGGAAGGAAAACCTTTTTCCTGCTGTCGTCCTTGATAATTTTTTTTAGTATTCTACCTGTTTACGGGGATGTGCAACGTCCCCCAATAGAAATAAATCTGATAATTGACGGTTCGCTGTCTTCGGTAAATGTAAAAGACGAAGTTACATCATGGGTCTATAACCGTATAGATCAAATACTTGCAGACGGAGACAGCGTTAAAATTTGGAGTGCAGGAACTGCGGCAAGGGTTATCTATTCCGGCGCTATAAACAACAATACCGACAGGGAAAATATAAGAAAAAGTATTCGTGAATTAGCCGCGTCCGGGAATGTCTCATCCGGCAGCGCGGAAAGCGACGTTGATTTTTCAGGCGCATTAAAGGAAGCCGCAGACCGCGCTTCCAGACAGCAGAACTCAAGCTACAGTTACACTTTGTTAATCAGCGCGTCTTCGGATGCGTTGGCTTCAGTTCTTTCAGGACCTCAGGCAAATCTCCTGCGCTATTCCAGAGTAGAAGAATTCCCGGCATGGCGCGCAATTGTTATAGGACTGAACATTGACGCAAAAGTCAGAAATGCCGCCGCCGCTTTTTGGGGTTCATAAAAACAGGATTTAGTGTACCATAGACAGTAAATGAAAAAAGCGATTTTGGGATTTTCCATTGGCACTGCGGCAGTTTCCGTCCTGTTAATAATACTTTTGGCAACCGGTTCATGGAAACAATTCTTTAATTCAAAAACAACGGAATACATACAGGCCAAGATTGTTATACCAAANGATATAAATCCTTATTTAGGTTCAGAGCTTACAGGTCAAACTGCATGGGATGACAAGTTAAGTACAAAAGTACCCATGAATGACGGGGAGGTAGTCATTGCTGTTTTTAACAGGGAAAGAGATGAAACAATTGCAGAAGAACAATTCGCGGTTTTCTTATATTCTACAGATGCGGAAAGAAGGATTTATATAACTTATATCTACTATGACGAAAGAACCCAAAAATACATAAGATTATGGGATGCGCCTACAGCCGCTACCCGTCCTGAAACCATTACATTATACAGCGATGATCTAGTCGGAGACAGAAATGACTGCATTATTGTTACAGGCATGAATAACCGCAATGATCATACCATGACAATATTCAGGCGCAGTCCGTTCAAAACAGACCGGACATTTAATAAAATCGCTGAATTACAGATTGACGGTTCAATTAAAATACAGGAAATAAAACGGTCTTTGGCTTATCAGCAGGGAATAACAAAGGGGCAAAGTTATAATATCGCAGCTTACGGTTATGACAGTTCGTCAAACAATATATTAGACCAAATTGAAACTATTTATTCATTTAACCCTGACAATGAACGGTACGAACAGACAAGCGTTTTAAAAATACCCGGTTCACAAGTTGAACAACAGCGGCTNCGTGAATTATTAAGCGGAACAAAAGGCGTCTTTGAAAATTTTATTCATGATCTTTGGTACTACGTAAGCCCGCAGGGGACAATCGATTCAAGGCAATACATATATTTCGATCCTGTCGGCAAGGAAATTGTTTTTTTCGGCGATGAAACCCAGCAGGTATTCTATTGGCAGAATTCTACCTCCACGCGTTACGGTCTTTACGTAAGAAGCCAGAATATGTCAATCAGCACATTGCTGCGTTTTATTGATATTGAACTGGAATCTCTTGACAGCATAAGGCTAAGGGTTACCGAAGATGTCCAATTAAAAATCGCAGTCAATACAACATGGGACGGTTCTTACAGGCGGGCAGGCACCGCAAATCTGCAGGAAACCAAGCCGACAGTAAAGCCAGGCATAGACGCGCTTTATGACAGCCTCTGGGGCAGGCTGCAACTTTATAAAAACGGCGAGTACACAATCAATGCGCCTGCTCAGCAGAACGTAAGAATTGCCGGAAGTCCTGCGGCAAAAAAAGGCAATTATGTCTTTTTTAAAATTAAGGAACAAGAACTTGTGGAACTGCGTCCTTATGTATCCGGTGAACCGTCGCAGGAAGGACAACCCAACCGCATGATCTATAAAGTTGATACTGCCGCAAACGGTTCCATGAATCTTTCACGCGTCAGACTTGGCACTTCGGGTATTTATGATCTGTTTGAACCGCCAATAACGCTTACGCCGGTTACTGTTAACTAAATTACGCCTTGCTCCATCATTGCTTTGGCAACTTTTCTGAAACCGGCAATATTTGCGCCAATCACAAAGTTCCCCGGTTTACCGCATTCCTTTGCGGCATCGTCTATGCTGCAGAAAATACCTATCATAATATTTTTAAGTTTCGCGTCCACTTCTTCAAATGACCATGAAAGACGCGCGCTGTTCTGGCACATTTCGAGGCCGGAAGTCGCAACGCCTCCCGCGTTTGCCGCCTTGCCGGGAAAGAACGCNGTTCCCTTGCTGATCAAATACTCCGTTGCGTCAAGAGTTGTAGGCATATTGGCTCCCTCCGCAACAATCTTGCATCCGTTTGCCGTAAGGGTTTTCGCGTCTTCAATAAAAAGCTCATTCTGTGTTGCGCAAGGCAGGGCTATATCGCAGGCAATATCCCATACCCTGCCCTTGCCTGCATCTGTATACACAGCGTCCTTGTGGACTTCGGCATATTTGGTAAGCCTCTCTCTTTTTACAAGTTTAATATCTTTAACAGTATCCAGATTGATTCCGTCTTTATGATAAATGTAACCGTTACTGTCCGACATAGTAACAACAACAGCGCCGAGAGAAAACAGCTTCTGCGCCGCGAAAATCGCGACATTGCCGCTGCCTGAAATAGAGACTTTCTTTCCCTTAAAGCTGTCTCCCTTTTTATTCAGGTATTCTTCTACTATATAAACAAGTCCGTAACCTGTAGCTTCGTTTCTGGCAAGACTTCCGCCCCAGCCAATTCCCTTTCCGGTCAGNACTCCTTCAAAGCGGTTTACAATCCTTCTATANTGACCGTACATAAAACCGATTTCCCTGCCGCCAACGCCAATGTCGCCTGCCGGTACATCGGTATCAGGNCCNATATGGCGGTACAATTCCGTCATAAAAGACTGACAGAAACGCATAACTTCGTTATCGCTTTTTCCCTTGGGATCAAAATCCGAACCGCCCTTGCCTCCGCCCATCGGAAGCCCTGTAAGAGAGTTTTTAAAAATTTGTTCAAAACCAAGAAATTTAATAATGCTTAAATTTACAGAAGGATGAAAACGCAATCCGCCCTTGTACGGACCGATTGCCGAATTGAATTGAACACGGAAACCTCGGTTTATCTGAACCTTGCCTGAATCGTCCAGCCAAGGGACTCTGAAAACAATTGCCCTTTCAGGTTCTACAAGCCGTTCAAGAAGGCCTGCCTTTTCATATGTACTGTCCTTATCAACAATGATCCTAAGTGATTCCAGAACTTCCCTTGCCGCCTGCAAAAATTCAGGCTGCCCCGCGTCTTTCTTTTCTATATTGGCGATAATATTGTCTATGTAACTCATGATTCCTCCATGGTTTATATTATTATTTAAGAAAATAATTTAACTGTCAATGCCGTCCTACCCTGCCAGATACTTCTCNGCGACGGCAAGTTTTACGGCTATGCAAAATATTTCCATTGCTTCTCCAAGTTCGGCAATAGGCGGACAAGTCGGAGCTATGCGGATGTTTCTGTCGCGAGGATCGCTCCCGTTAGGATATGTCGCGCCCGCCGGCGTAAGAGCGACGCCCGCTTCCGCGCACAGTGATACGATTCGTTTTGCGCAGCCGTCAATAGAATCAAAACTGATGAAATAGCCGCCTAGAGGTTCCGTCCATTCTGCGATGCCAAGTCCGCCAAGTTCGCGGCGCAGCGTCTCCTTTACAAGATTGAACTTCGGCCGGAGAATTGCCGCGTGTTTTTCCATGTGCGACATAACACCGGCGGTGTCTTTATAAAAACGGACGTGCCGGAGCTGGTTTAACTTATCAGGNCCTATTGTCTGCGCAATAAGCCGTTGGCGGATAAATTCACAGTTGGANTTTGATGACGCCATACAGGCGACAGCCGCGCCCGCAAAACTTACTTTGGAAAACGANGCGAACACCAGAGGCATATTCGGATTTCCCGCTTCTTCGCAAAGACGGATGATATTCGGTATTTCAGCATGAGTTTCGCCAAGGTAATGGAAAGCATACGCATTGTCCCAATAAATACGGAAGTCCGCGGCTGCCGGTTTTAATCGGGCAAAACGCGTAACTGTTTCCTGCGAATAAACAATGCCTGTGGGATTTGAATACTTTGGCACGCACCAGATACCCTTAATCATAGGATCGGAAGAAACTGCCGCCTCTATTGCGTCCATATCAGGGCCATCCTGTCCCATTGAAACCGGTATCATCTCAATATGGAAATAGTTACATATCGTAAAATGCCTGTCGTAACCGGGAGACGGACACAGGAATTTTACCTGCCCCTGACGCTGCCATGGAACGCCGTCCCTTACGCCGTGAGACATATTGGACGCCACATTGTCAAACATGAGGGCAAGCGAAGAGTTGCCGCCTACAATAACTTCGTCCGCATTTATTTCTAAAAGGTCTGCAAATATTTTTTTCATTTCAGGAATGCCGTCTATTCCGCCGTAGTTACGGCAGTCTATTCCGTTTGAAGCNGTATAATCATCAGCGGAAAGACAGTCAAGCATATCGTGACTCAGAGCAAGCTGTTCATTGGAAGGAACCCCGCGCATCATGTTGAGCTTTTTTCCTTTACCTTTGTGTTTTGAAAAAATCTTTGAAAGCTCGTCCCGTACAGCGGTTAATTCTGCCGCGCTCATATCTACATAAGGTTTCATTTTTTACTCTTTTCCTTTTTTGTACTTTCCGTAGAAAAGCATACATTTTTTTTCATAGTATGCCAATCTTTAACGCGTTATCTTTATAGAATCAAACAAAATACGGCGGCCTTTCATATCTATGTGTTCTGCGGCAAATTCAAGTCTGTCGATATTATCCCATGTAAACTTACCCTGCGGGTTAAGCCATTGCCGGGTTTTATTAATCCATGCGCCGTGTTCCTGCATAGAATTAATAGGGATGCGAATTGTGTGCCATTTCCCATCAGGCGGAAGGTTATTTTCATTTATAGTATAGCGCATCCGCCAGGGGATAGAGGATTCATTTTCAGACTGTATAAAACGAACATCGAATTGCACCGGTTTTTCCGCGCATGCCTTAAATTCAAGGAAATATCCGTTTGAAACCAATGCGGTGAAATCTCCGTTACGCGGAAAAGAAAACCAGAAGGCGTCATATCTTCCTGCATTTTCCCAGCGAATTGCAAACTCCCCTTCCGCCGAATTGGTACTATAAAAACTGAAATCGGTATCCGCTCCGCCCCAAAAACCGGTATTAAGTTCCGCGTTGGGATAATCATCAAACAGGGTAAAACCGGATTTTATAGGTTCTTTTAAGCGCGGACTCTGGGCAGGAGGAGTAAAACCCATAGCGCGGACAATATTAATATTTACATCCGAGTGAAAATCTCCCTTGCCGTCAAAATTGAATATGCCAAATCCTCCGAAATAATCCCAGCTTGTTCTTGATATTTTACGGTTGTCCAGCGCATTGGTAATAAGTTGATACCAAACTACACGGTCCTCAGGCAGGCTGTTGGGAATATACACTCCGTACTCACCGCAGTAAACCGGAACATTTCGTTCTATGGAAAAAGCCGTTACCATATCCAGTATGCCAAGAAGTTTTGACGGGACAGCGTCTCTTGGATAATCTTTCATGGCGCTTTCAACCCATGTACCTCTAAGTTTTGAATGAAGTTTCGGCATTCGTTTGGGATCAGCGGGAAACGGAACGCCGGACAGATATTCCATCGGAGGCGACCAGCTTGCGCCCTGATGGGTAAACATAAAAGGATCATAAAAATGAAATGTATAAATAATGTTCGGATCACTATATGCGGGGATAGAAGATAATTTGTTATATGAATTGTAATCCGTTCCTCCGACAATTATCAAATGCTTGGTGTCTGTCCTGCGGATTGCTTCTATTGCCCTGCCCTGAATTTCTCCCCAGCGCTTGTCCGAAATGCCATGCGGCTCATTTAAAATTTCATAGACAATATATTCGCTGCGATCCCTGTACCGCTGCGCTATCTGCGCCCATACAGGAATGAGAACCTTATCAACATCATCCGGCGTGCGGTTAACAGGATGAAACGAATGATTGTCTATTATGATATACAGCTTGTACTTTTCCGCCCAATTTACCGCAGTATCAAGAAATTTTAGAAGAAGAGGATCAAGCCTGTAATCAGGCGCGCCGCTTGTCATATCATTAAGCCTGACAGGGAGTCTTATTACATCCGCGCCAAGACTTTTTACATTGGCAAAATCCTGCTCATTGTATTGAGTAAACGGAATCCTCTGGGCATTGTTTACCTCAAACCACCCTGAAAAATTTACGCCTTTGGAGAAGGGAGTAGTCCTAAGTACCGCATTAACCGGTCCTTTTTCCGCTAAGTCATCATTCGGAACTATAGCGTCAGTAGAATTGCATTTTATCAGTATGAGCGTAATAAGAATCAAATGCAGGTTTTTCTTCATCACATTTTCCCTTGCAATCATTAAATATTGAAACCCATTGCCTTAATTACATCAACATTTACGTCGGATTTAAAATCTCCCTTTTTACCTGTTTTGAATATTCCGAAACCTCCGAAATAATCCCAGCTTGTCCATGGAATACTGCGTTTGTTTAGCGCATCACAAATTAACTTGTACCAGTTAACGCGGTCAGCTTCGGGGCTTTGAATCATAAACACCCCAAACTCGCCGCAAAAAACCTGAACATCCCGCTCTTTTGAAAAAGCCGCCGCTTTATCAAGTGCTGCAAAAAGGGTTTCAGGGGCGGCGTCCTTTTCATAACTTTCAAGCGCCTTTTCAACCCAGGTTCCTTTTAAATCAGNNGGAGTTTCGGGTATCCTGTTTTTTTCCGCAGGAAACGGAAGTCCCTTTAATGACGACAGGGAAGGGTTTTCCCACNTNGCGCCCTGATGCGTAAATAAATGCGGATCATAAAAGTGAAANGTATAAATAAGATTATTATCCTTATACGCAGGAAGCGCGGTTAATTTTTCAATGGAATTATANCCGGTTCCGCCTGCGATAATCGTATGCTTTTTATCTATCTTTCGTATTGCCTCTATTGNCATTCCCTGAATTTCACCCCAGCGTTCATCTGCAATATGATGAGGTTCATTNAGAATTTCGTATAACACATAATTACTTCGATCTCTATAATGTCCGGCTATCTGTTCCCAGACAGGAATTAATACCCTGTCAATATTTACATCGGTCGGATTAACCGGATGAAAGGAATGGTTGTCAAGAATAATATGCAGCTTGTGTTTTTCAGCCCAATCAACAGCGGAATCAAGGTACTTTATAAAAACAGGATCAATAGTATAACCCGGAGCGCCGGATGTAAAATTATGCATTGCTATCGGCAGGCGGACTACATCAGAGCCTATGCTTTTTACATTTGCAAAATCCTGCTCTACAAATCTTTCAAACTGAATATCACGGACGCTTTTAAATTCAAACCACTTGGAAAAATTAACTCCGCGTGAAAATTTAACCGTAAATGCCATACATACCCCTTCTGTTCCAATATTATATCAAACTATGGTAAAATAACAGTCTAAGGAGAATAATGATGTTTAACGCGGCAAAAACAAAGGACGAACTTATTAAATGGATACAGAACTACTTTGATAAAAACGGCAGAGACTGNTCCGCAGTAATCGGGATAAGCGGCGGTAAGGACAGCGCGACAACGGCGGCATTATGCGTAAAGGCGTTGGGAGCGGAAAAAGTATACGCTGTTCTTATGCCGCAGGGAGAGCAGTACGACATCGATTATTCAAAAGAACTTGTATCGCATTTGGGAATAAAGCATTTTATCGTTAATATAAAGGACAGCGTAGACGCGCTCCTTTCGTCAATAAAAGACAGCGGAATTTCAGCAAACAGGCAGGCTGTCATCAATATTCCTGCCAGAATCAGAATGACGGCGCTTTACGCAGTATCCGCAACTGTAAACGGGCGGGTAGCCAACACCTGCAACCTCAGCGAAGACTGGGTCGGCTATGCGACAAAGTACGGAGACGCCGCAGGGGATTTCAGCCCGCTGTCGCAGTTAACAGTAACGGAAGTGAAAGCAGTCGGCAAGGAGCTTCTGCCTGAAAAGTTTATCGAAAAAGTCCCTGAAGACGGACTTTCGGGCTTAACCGATGAGGAAAATCTCGGCTTTACCTACGACGCACTTGATAAATATATCCGCTTAGGTATTTGCGAAGATCTGGCTGTAAAAGAGAAAATTGACAGGCTGCATAGTTTGAACCGGCACAAACTTGAGCTTATGCCGGGCTTTAACCCTGCCCTGCCTAATTCACNTTGATACNGCTAATAATCCTAAAGAGCCGTACTTAACTAATAATTAACCCCAAAACTTGCAGCTATTTGTTTTGCTTCAGGTATCCAACCCTGCAACTGCCTAATTCTGGTAGAATTAGAAGGATGTGTACTTAAAAATTCCGGCGTTTTTCCGCCTCCCAAAGATGACATGCGCTGCCAGAAAGGAACAGCTTCCTCAGGGTTATATCCTGCAATGGACATTAAAATAAGACCGTAGTGATCCGCTTCGCTTTCATGTTCACGGCTGAACGGTAAAGTNCCTAATAATGTAGAACCTATGCCGTAAGCTGTCATTAACAAAGACTGAGTTGTTTCCGATGAACCTGATGTCAATACTATTACTCCCACCGCTCCTAATTGCTGAAGCACACTTGCGCTCATTCTCTGTTGTCCGTGGTTTAAAAGAGCATGTGATACTTCGTGAGCAAGCACTACCGCTAACCCTTCTTCGGTTTTTGTTACAGGAAGTATCCCCGTATAAACAACGATTTTGCCTCCCGGCATACACCANGCATTTACTGTATCATCCTGAACAAGAGTATATTCCCACCGGTAATCCTTCAGGTAATTTGAAGACCCTTCTCTTTCAAGCCATTTCTGAGCTGCCGCCGCAAGTCTTGTCCCAATTCTTGTAACCATTTCCGCTTCCGGCGTATTTTTTATAACTGTNCTCTCATTCAGGAATTGCTGGTACTCGGCAAAAGACTGCGGAAAAAGCACATTGTTGTCCACAAATGCCATTGTTTGTTTCCCTGTCAGCGGATTTGTAACACAACCTGAAAAAATTAAAATAACCAAAAAAACAGCTTGTAGTTTTTTCATTTTATTCATGCCTCCTTTAATTTATTCCGTAATTAGCCCCTAGGAGAATCGAACTCCTCTTTTAAGATTGAGAATCTCATGTCCTGACCGATAGACGAAGGGGCCATAAGGACAATATANCAATGGTTTTNGTAAAAAGCTAGCCTAGATTTTCCGTTATAATTGAAACAATNGTATTNTCATTTATCTTAACAATATTTTTTTCTTTTTCATAACTTTCAACGGAGTCGGAAGCGTGGGCGGTGTTGACCATTACATTACTGCCGAACTCGCGGCGGAC
>WRGH01000010.1 GCA_009787285.1 Brevinematales bacterium | reverse complement strand
CATTGCGGTCTTCTTTATTGTTTTCCGCAACGCGGAACATGGTTTGAAATACGGTGTTGTTTGATTCTGAGCCTCCCGATGTAAAAATAATTGTACCGCCGNCNGCGCCNATAAGAGAAGCTACAGCATTCCTTGCCTTCTCTACTCTGCCCCTNGCAAGCCTGCCTGAAGCGTGCATACTGGAAGCATTGCCGTAAATTTCCATATCCTCTATCATGGACGCTTTTACTTCCGCGCTAATAGGAGTTGTAGCATTGTAATCTATGTATACTTTTCTTGTCTTTTCGCTCATTTAAATTTAAATGATACTAGCATTATTACATTTGGGCAAGTTCACGTTTTACTTCATTCAGTCTCTTGTTAAGCGCAGCAATTGTACGTTCAAGCCTTGATTTTTCTTTTTCAAGACGCTCCGCAGGGTTTTCATTTCCGCTTTTGCCGCGCACCGCAATTTTCACAGTATCGGGACTCTTTCCCTTTATCAGAGCAGTCTCGGCGGCTTTGCGTTCATCACTGCTGCGGATACCCGCAAGAAAACGCATATTGTCGGCTCCGACTTCAGGCGCAATATCGTATTCAAACATTTTAATCGCCATATTGGCTGCNGTTCTTGGAATGCGAAGCATCCTGTCAACATAATCTTCAAAACGCACGCCGATTCCGGTACAAAGATCATGCGCCTTAAGCAGATGNCTGCCCATTTCCTTTACAAGCTCGCCGTTGTTTTTAAGGTACTTGTTTCGGATAACGTCTGTCAGTTTTAACAGTTCGGGTGAAACAGAAAATACATCGTTGTAGATTTTTTTGTCTTCCGCTTTTTCCAGCAGCGCATGAAAAATAGCCCAAAATTCACTGTTATGCGCGCGCGAAGAAAGAACACCGCCGCGCGAGCAGGCGTGCAAATGATGCGCGTATTCGTGAATTGCAGTATAGAGCAAGAGGTTCTGCCCTGTTTCGTCAGTTTTAAAATTCCTGTTATGAATAATTATTTCCCTGCTTTGTACCTTATAAAGGCCGTTCACCTTTTTGCTTTTTTTACCGGAAAATACAAGATTAAATTCAAGCGGCGCATCTTCTATTGCAAGCAGTTTTTCTTTTACCTTATCCTGATTCATAATCACTCCATTATTTTTTCCATTGCAAGCGCCGCGGCTGCTATGCAGGCAGTTTCCGTACGCAGGGGGCGGCTGCCCATGGACAGCCGCATAAAGCCCGCTTTTTCAAAAAGTTCCCTTTCCCTGTCCGACCAGCCTCTTTCAGGACCTATTGCAATAACCCATGGACGGCTTGTCGGTGAAATGTAAAAAAGAGAGCCTTCCGCCCTAACATTGTCCATTGCATGAAGAAGAGGAATACGCATACTGCCTGTTTTTTCCCACGGACGCTCATCCAGCCAATTGTCCAAATTTTCAAATACGGAAAAAACAGGCAGTTGTGTGTCGCGCGCCTGAACAGCGCCTTCTACAAGAGCGGCATGAGCGCCTCCGTCTCCAAGCAGTTTGGTATCGCGGTAGCTTCTTTCCCCTAGGTCGGTTCCTATCAAATCAATTGCCGATACTCCCATACCGGAAAGATCGCGGAATATGCGGCGTATCTGTATCGGACGCACAAAGGCAACAGCCATTCTTAAACGCATTCTTGGCGGAGGCGGCTCGTCCGCCTGTATCGAAATAAAAATCGAGCCGTCAAAATTTATCTTCTCTATTTTTCCTGTTCCTCGCATTCCGCCGAGAATTCCGGCTTCGAAAGTATCGCCTGCTTTTTTATGCAGCACTTTTAAAAGATGAACAGTTCTCTCATCTCGCCTTGAAAGATTGTGGCCAAGTTCATGTTCTTCCAACAAAATAATATTCACCGTAAAAGTATACCAAAAAAACAGCGCCTTGACAAAACAATAAAAAACGAAAAAAATAAAATATTCCAATGCACAANAATGAAGTGAAAAAAAATCTGTTTAAATTTTCTATAAAATCAATTTTATTTTTTTTATCAACATCATTTTTTATTTCCTGNGCGGCATCTCCCGTTGCGTTCAAAGAAATGGATACCGCTGTTGAACAGGCCGATTTTTCGGCGGCAATTGATGCAATAGTACGGGGACAGGAAGGAAGAACAACAATATACTCCAAAGGAAACGCTGTTTCTCTTTACCTTGATAAAGGGCTTTTGGAACATTATGCCGGAAATTATGCAAACTCTTCAAACGATCTTCAATTTGCAGAACGGTTAATAGAAGAAGCGTTTACAAAAAGCATTACTGAAGGGTTTTTCTCTTATATTTTTAACGACAATACAAAAGATTATCCGGGCGAAGACTTTGAAGATATTTATATTAATGTTTTTAACGCGCTGAATTACTACAACAGGGGAAGTATGGAAGGCGCATTAGTAGAAATTCGAAAATTAAGCAGTACAGGCGGAAAACTGGAAATGCTTTCGCGTAAATATGAATATAAAGACCCTAAAACAGGAGCGACTCTTGACGACATGGCAAAAAATGAAACAGGCGTCAATGAATTTCCCCAAAAAAAACAGGTAAATTTTTCCAACTCCGCCCTTGCCCGTTATCTTGGAGCGCTTTTTTATCAGGGAGCCGGAAACACAGATGCCGCGCGCATAGAGTTTGAGCAGATTAACAGGGCGTTTACCAACAGAGATGTCTACCGGCATCCAATTCCTTCGGCAGTCGATGCCGCGCGCAATGTTCCAACAGGAAAGGCAAGGCTTAATATTATCAGTTTTACGGGGTTGTCCCCGATAAAACAGGAAACACGTACTGTATTTTTTCTGCCGTTCAGGCATCCTGTTCTGCGAATTGCGGACTTTAAGCTTCCTGTATTACAGAGAAGACCAAGCATTATAACCAGGATTGAAACTGTAGTAAACGGAAACAAATTTAACCTTGAACTGCTTGAAGATATGAGCGCGGTTATTGAAGAAACCTTTAATGCGCATTCTTCAAATATCGTGCTAAAAACATATATACGCGCAATAATAAAATACGCCGCAGCCGATATAGCCGCGATGGAAACCGTAAAACAGCATGGCGATTTGGCTGGTTTTCTTGTGGCGGCGGCGGCCAGAACGGCGCTTGAATTATCCGAAGGCGCGGATACAAGAATGTCCCGCTACCTTCCGGGCAAGGCGTATATAGGCGGCATAAATCTTGACCCTGGAACTTATTCGGTTATAATAAATTATTACAGCGGCAATAACTTATTTGCCAGCGCAGAATACAAGGATATAAATGTAAAAATAAACGGACTAAATCTTTTGGAGTCCGTAAATTTAAAATAGGAGATTTATAATGAAAAAACTAATAATAATTTTGGGAATTGTAATTTTTGGTTTATCCGCTTGTTCAGGAACACAAGTAAAGAGAATTGACGCCGATAAGCAGATTGATTTAAGCGGTTACTGGAACGATGTTGACGTAAAGATTGTATGCGAGGCGCTTATCAAGGATTGTCTTAGCAGCCAGCGGGTTAATCAGGCAATAAAGGCAAAAAGTTCAACGCCAATAGTAATAGTAGGCAGATTCAGAAATGAAAGCAGCGAACAAATAGACACTGCAATAATTTCATCAACAATGGAAACAACAATTTTTAACACCGGAAAACTGGATTTTGTCGCAGGCGGCGATGTAAGAGACGAACTTCGCGCGGAAAGGCAGGATCAGCAGAGCAACGCAAGCGCGGCAACCATGACCAGACTGCGCAATGAAACCGGAGCCGATTATATGCTTACAGGAGCGGTAAGAACAATTGTAGACAGAGACGGAAATAAAACCGTAAGAACATATTATGTTACTGCGGAAATGACAAGTATCGAAACAAACCAGAGAATGTGGATGGGACAGAACAGTGAAATTAAAAAAGTTGTTACTCAGCCCAAGAACAGGCTTTAATCGCTGTCTGAAACAGGGTATTCATAAATAGTATCGCTGCCGTCGTACAGAGAACCTAGTTTTTTTGCTTTTAAATTCAGATCAAGCCAGACGGTCTCTGTTACAATAGAGCGCGCTTTTAAGCGTTTTGTTTTTGAGGCGGCCACCCTTGCACGGACAGCAGGCTTGCCGTTTACCGAGTAGCCTGTTTCCGGCATCCAGTAAAAAGTACACTCTCCCGCGTCAATGCCGAAATACCATGATTTCTTTTTGTCGTTAAGCAATTCTTTTACCATAGCGCAGGCCTTGCCCAAAGGATCGCCTGATTTGTCAAGAGGAGAGCCAAAACAGGCAAGAACTGTATCTCCTTCAAAACCCGCNATTATGGCTCCGTAATCCGAAACAGTTTTTTTAACAAGGGAAAAAAATGCTTTTTTTGCTTTCCCCGCATCGTGCGGTTTTTCACGGTCCTCACTGGTCAGCAAATTAACATCCTTTATTGCAATTACAGCGGCGTTTACAACAATAATATCAGAAAGACGCGGTTTTCCTGCGCATATCAACTCTTTAAGCGTATACTGAGAAACCGAAGAACCGTAAGCCGCGCGGAAACGGCGCGCTCTGTAATTTTTTACGGCGCACTTTAAATAAAAAATAACAAGTGTTCCGGTAACTGANGAAGCAAAAACAATGACCGGATCAATCCAGTAAGAGTAATAAATAAAAACAAAACTGAATCCAGCAGAAACTGCNGCGCTAAAGACAATACCGCAGAATAAAAGAACGGAAGGACTCATATAAAAAATAACCAACAGAACAATGAATACGCCGACGGCGGAAAATATCAAAATATACTGATCATATACCGGTTTTATGTGGCTGCCGGTAATTATTGCATTTGCAAGAAGAGCCGAATATTCAACATTCGTACCGCTGCCCAGTATACAAAATGACATCGAAAGCTCTTCCTTTAATTTTGAATGAACAGCGTAAAGTTTATTGTACTCATCACGCATATTGGCAAAAGACAGTATCAATTGATCGCGCATTCCGGCAAGNGAGGCAAGTCCTTCTTTACTTAAAAAGATTTCATCCTTTATTACATCATTNTATCCTTTTACCAAATCGGCTTCCGCCTGACTTTTAAAAAATTCATCAAGACTTTCAAGNTACTTTTCACGTTCCCTTATCCAGTCATATCGTTTTTCGCTGTCCGGAGATTTCAACAATTTTTCCCTGAACATTAACGCAAAATCGCCAAGGATAAGCGGAGACTTTTCCGGCAGGGTTTGGGAAAAAGCCCCCAATTCATTTGCCTTTGCCAAAGCGCTACGCATGGCAAGTTCCGCTTCTTCGTATTCCTTAAAAAGCGAAATGTTTACGCGCCTGAAATTACAGTTCCATGGAGTTATGATATTTGCGTCTCTGTCCAGAGGAATATCAAGTTCGGTTCCGTCATTATTGAGAAGCCATAATATCCTAATTTTATCCGCAGTTTCAATTTGAGAAGCTGCATAACGATTTTTTAAACTTAAGAAGACCGAATGTTCCATAGATGATTTTGGGTCTACAGGCAGAACGCGCCTTACCTTTCCGTCTTTATCCAAAACAGGATTTATTTCCGTTTCAAGATAATTGCCGAAAACCGCAATAGAGCGAAGTAAATTTACATCCTTGTTGATCAGAGCCGCAAGAAGACGGTCCCTTCCCTGATCTGTCAGTTCAATCAGCCTGTCTACATAGACAGGGGCATTTACAGGAGAAACAGAGCCGAATCTAATCGCTTCAAATAAATTACGTATATTTGTACTGACAAGAATATATTCATCCATGAAACGCTGTCTGATTTCAGCTTCGGTAATTGTTACAGGCGACGAGGACGGAGACACCTTGCCTGTCATTATCATGTTTTCGGCATTCATCTCTGTCAGAGTCATTAACACATTGAAAATATCACCGCTTTCTATATAATCGCCTGTTTCAATTATCANAATTTCGCCCGATACAGGGGGCGGCTGTTTATGCTCAAGGAGGAAATCATAATGCAAACCTAATCTGGGTCCNGCTAAAACAAAATTGGCAAGAAATAGCATTCCTGCGGCGCATGCAAGACCGCCAAAGAGAATAAAAATATTCGTTTTAATGGAATATTTAATAGGCACTATATTAAAATTTCGGCAAAAATAGGCATTATCTCCATATTGAAGTTAAAACAAATCGACATNCCCCGCCGCAGAGGGTATGAAACCTTCGCCGCAAATCAAATTTGACTGGAATCATTGTCCTTTAGCCGGTATACTTTTTCAAATGAATCTTGAAGCCTTTATTCTCGGCTGCGGCGGCATGATGCCTCTGCCGAACAGGCATTTAACATCCGTGCTGCTGCGCCGGGAAGGTGAACTCTTTCTTTTTGACTGCGGNGAAGGGACGCAGGTTTCGCTCAAGCAGTTGAACCTAAGATGGAAAAAAATATCCGTTATTTTTGTAAGCCACACACATGCNGACCATGTTACGGGCATTCCCGGCCTTTTAATGCTTTCATCACAGGTAGACAGGGATGATCCCCTTTATATCATAGGCCCGCCGCGCATAGCGGAATATATCGAAGCAAGCCGCCGTGTGCTTGATATGTACATAAATTACGAAATAATTGTTCAGGAGATAACGGCTCCGGGCATTGTGTACAGAGGAGACGGGTTTCATGTGCGCTGTTTTCCCCTGTCGCATACAAAACCATGTTACGGCTATACGCTTGAGGAAGAAATGCGTCCAGGTGAGTTTAATCCTCAAAAAGCCAAATCTCTCAATATCCCAATGGGAAAATTATGGGGAAGACTGCAAAAAGGCGAAACTATAGAACTTGAAAACGGAAAAACAGTACAGCCGTGCGATGTAATGGGNCCTCCGCGCATGGGCAGGAAATTTTCNTTNGTTACGGATTCGCTTGCNACGCCTGAAATTTCCACTCATGTTATCGGCTCCGATTTATTTATATGCGAGGGAATGTTCTCCAAAGATTTGGCCGAAGACGCCCATTCCAAAAAACATATGACTGCCGAAGAAGCCGCCAAAATCGCCTGCGCTTCTTCCGGAATTAAAAAANTGGCTTTAATTCACTACAGNCCGCGTTATACAGACTACGAACTTAAGCACCTTTTAAAAGAAGCCCGTTACGTTTTTCCGGAAACTGTTCTTTGCCGCGACAGCGAAGTCTTTCCGATTGAATATATTGACTGAAAGTGCTATAAATTTTAAAAAAATAATTAATGCAGGGAGGAGCGCGCCGGTTGATGAACGTTCAAGCTGAAAAAATTCAGGTTCAAAACCTGTCAAAACAATACGGAAATGTACAGGCAGTTACGGATGTTTCCTTTTCGGTAAGTGATCAGCAGGTAGTTGGTTTTCTGGGTCCTAACGGCGCAGGCAAAACCACAATAATGAAGATACTCACCGGGTTCCATTTTCCTTCAAGCGGGACAGCGCTTGTAGACGGCATACCTGTTACTGAACAGCCTCTGGAAGTAAAAAAGAGGATCGGTTATCTGCCTGAAAACGTGCCTTTATACGGGGACCTCACTGTAGACGAATACCTTGCCTTTGCAGCCGAAGCAAGATTTATCCCAAAAAAGCAGAGAAAAGCCGCAATAGAAAAAAGCCTTGAAGCCTGCGCAATTACTTCCTACCGAGGACGCAAAATAGAAACTCTTTCCAAGGGTTACCGTCAACGCGCCGGCCTTGCGCAGGCTATTTTGCATGATCCGCCTATCTTGATACTTGATGAGCCGACAACAGGACTCGATCCGAATCAAATTATAGAAATACGCTCGCTTATAAAAGAACTGGGGAAAAGAAAAACTGTTATTCTTTCCACGCATATTTTACAGGAAGTTGAAGCGATCTGTACGCAGGTGTTAATAATTAACAACGGACGCATAGCCGCACAGGGCAGGCCTGAAGCAATTGCGGCTTCCATGAAGGGTGGAGATAACTGGGAGTTAATTTTAAAAGGAGCGGACGCGGATTACGTTAAGCAAAAAATACCCGATCTGGGGCAGATTTCAAGCTTGGAAGTTGAAACGTCCGGCAGCGAATTTGTTAATGCAAGATTTTTTATTCAGATGGATGAAAACCAATCCTCCGCAGGTGAAAAAATTTTTGACTGGGCCGTATCGAAAAATTTAAAAATACTGGAAATGAACCGGAAAAAAATCAGCATAGAAGATATCTTTGTAAAACTTACCGGCGATGAAACCGGATCGACAGGAGCGCTGTAATATGGAAAAAATTCTGCCTTATCGCGCGTTTACGCTTGCGCGCAAGGAACTATATCAATTTCTGTATGCTCCGGCGGTCTACGGCGCAGCGGTTTTCTTTCTTTTGTTCAATTCAGTGTGGCTGTTTTATTTTCAGCGTTATTTTACCGTGAATCAGGCTACGCTTAGGGCATATTTCAGCGTTTTTCCGATTGTATATATTATCGTAATTCCCGTTATCACAATGAAAAGCTGGGCGGAGGAAAGAAAGACAGGGACTGTAGAGCTTTTACTGACAATGCCTTTTACGGAATGGGATCTTGCGCTCGGAAAATTTTTCTCTACGTTCGGAGTGTTATTTGTCATGCTGCTTCTGACGCTGCCAATTCCGTTAAGCCTTTTACCATTAGGTAATTATGACATGGGCGTTATTTTCTGCGAATATGCCGGGACATTTTTGTTAGGCGCAAGCGCGACTGCTCTTGGTCTGCTTTTATCATCGCTTTCTAAAAGTCAAGCCGGCAGTTTTCTTGGCAGCGCTGTTGTTTTAATGGCTGTAATGCTTGTGAACATTATTACATTTTATCTGAACCTTCCGCAGTGGCTTGCAGGGTTTATCAACTTTTTTTCGCTTGCCTATCATTTTGAAAGTTTTTCCAAAGGTATAATTGATTCAAGAGACGTCGCTTTTTTGGCATTAAGCGCGTTTTTGTTTTTATTCATTAATACGCGCGTTATCCTTTTTAGGAAGTGGAAATAAGGGAAGGCCGAAAATGAACAAAAAACAAACAACAATTATAATGTTATTATCAATAACCGCGTGCATCCTTGCCTTCCTTGTCAGCGGGCGTTATTGGTTTCGCCTTGATCTTACGAAAAGCAAAGCGTATACAATTTCACAAATTTCCCGTAACCTTCACAGGGAACTGTCTAATCCCGTCAATATAACCTATTATCTTTCCGACAAATTAAAAACAGTTACACCCGCTCCCGGTGAAATTGAAGATATGTTAAGGGAATATGCGGCATATTCAAGGGGAAAAATAACTCTTTCTGTCCGTGATCCGGTAAAAGCCGGACTTGCAGATATGATTGATGAGTACGGGCTTGAGTCAAAGCAAATTCAGACAGTTGCGCAGGATCAGGCCAGTTTCATTACAGTTTTCTCAGGCATTGTAATTGAGTATCTTGACAAGTACGAAGTTCTTCCNTGGGTATTGGCAACAAATACGCTTGAATATGATCTAACGTCGAGGATTCGTTCAATGGTGACGGGAACAGAACGCCAGATCGGGATAATTGTCGGCGACGGTTATATGCAATGGAGAGAAAATTATTCGCTTTTAAATAAGATGTTTGAAAGTTCGGGGTACACAGTAAGGTTACTGATTCCCGGCGAAGAAATTCCGGATAACCTGCCTGCGCTTTTTGTTCTGGGAGGAGTGGAAGATGTCGATCANTGGGCGCTTTACAGGATTGACAGGTATATTCAACTGGGCGGGAGAGTTCTTTTCGCCGTAGACAGCATTTATGTAGATACCTTTTACGGTACGCTTGAAACATGGAAAAAGGAAGATCAGGGGCTTCTGGAAATGATNGCCGCCTACGGAGTAATTGTAAGGCCGGANCTTGCNCTGGATCGCAACTCCCTTGAATTGATTTATCCGGCAAGATTGCAAAGCGGCGGTATTCAATACAGGATTATCCGTTATCCGTTATGGATAGGCGTATTGGGAGAAAACGGTAATCNGAATCATCCTGTAAGTTCAAATTTTTTCGGTCTTGATCTTTTCTGGTCAAGTCCCATAGAACTTCACCCTGTTCCCAATGTAGAATCAGTTGTTCTTTTTACAACCTCAAAGGAAGGGTGGGTTATGAGTGAAAATTTCAGCGCAAACCCTGAAATCCCTTATATGATGGAACTTGAAAGAAATGAAACAACCGGAGTGAAAGTTCTTGGCGCGTCTTTAAGCGGAATTTTCCCGAGTTTTTTCCGCGGCTCTCCAAAACCAACGCGTGAAGGTTCACAGGAAGAGCTTCCCGATATGCCGCAGCAGGCAAGCCCTTCGCGGATCATTGTCGTCGGAAATACCNGTTTTGCTTCAAATATGATTGAGGCTACACAGGCAAATCACAACCTTGATTTCCTGATGCGCGCCGCCGACTGGCTCGTCAACGATGATGACATTATCGGTATTCGCGGCAAACAGCCGCAGACAGGCCGTCTTGATAAAATAGCGGATATTGACAGACGCATCGCCGCAATGAAATTCGCGCAAATCCTGAATGTAGGCATTATTCCGNTAATTGTTATAACTGCCGGTATTATTTTTGCATCACAGCGGCGAAAAAGATCAAAATATTCGGAAAAAACTTTATAGGGAGGCTTCCGGTGACATATAAAAAAAAGATAATATACCTTTCATCGCTGATTGCAGTATTGGCATTGCTATATACGGGAAGCCTTGTTTTTAATCCTGAACGAAGCAATAAGAAAAACGCCCTATATACATGGCTTGATCCAAAACTGGCGGGAAAAATTGACAGAATTGCCGTAAATTCGGAAGAACAAAAACTTGAGCTTATTAAAAAGAAAGATGACTGGTTTGTTTTGCATAACGGCAGTGAATATCCGGCGCGTAAGGCGCGTATTGAAGATTTTATCAGTATTTTTACAGTACGCTCCGCATGGCCAATCCGCGCTTCTAACGCGTCATCACACGGGAAATTCGGACTGGAAGGCGATACTTCTTCAAGGCTTACGATATACGGAGAAAACTCAGTCTATCTGGATCTTTTGTTCGGTAATAATGACAAAACAGGACGCGAAGTTTACGTGCGAAGATTTGCGAATGCTGAAGTTCGTTCAGGCGACAATACATTTATTTCCTATATTGATGGGTCTGCTGCAAGCTGGTACAATCTTAGGTTTTTTCCCGAAAGCGAAGACGGTAAAATAAGTTTGCAGGATGTACAGCGATTTTCACTTTATAATGAAGGAAAGACCGTCATATTTACCCGCGCAAACAGGAACTGGGAAGTTTCAGGAGTAAACAATCCTGACATGAAAAGCGTAGAAGACTACATCAGTATTGTCTTAAACTCCGAAGGCGATGATTTCCTTGATTCTGTAAGTTCTAATGATCCTTTGCTTAACCACAGCCGGATTGTAATTGAATTCGGGAACGGAAAAATTTCCACAATACGCGTCAGCGCGGCTGATGAAGTTAACCGCCGGTTTGCGCATGTAAGCGGAAGTAATTATATTTATGCAATTCCTCTATGGGTTTCTGTTCGTATTTTAAAAAATGCCGCTAGTTTTGAGAAGCAATAAAGGCTCTGTATTTTTCCGGATCGCTTTTAAAAGCGATTATTGAAGAATTGGGATCGTATTTTGCTTTTTCAAGAGCTTCTCTGCATTCCAGAATCAGACGGCCTGCATTAAGCAGCCTGCCGGAACGTGAAGAAAGACCGATGCAGATACCTTGCGTTCCTTTTTTGTTATGAGGGAATTTCCCGGTTATGCGCTGGTAAAATTTTTCTAGTTTTGATATTCCTGCGCCAAGATCAATTCCCGGAAGAATAACAGCTATGCCGTATCTGCCGTATTCAAAAAGAAGATCCCTTGATGAAAAGAATGAAGCCGTTTCTTCCGCCGCCTGCCTGTACATTTCATCATTTTTTAAATCCATGAATTCAATTAATACAAGAGTTAAATCATTTTCTGTGGATGAACAGCGATATAGCTCGGAATTTAGTCTGTCATTTATATATTCCTGCCAGCCTATATTGCTTCGCGGCGAATAAAGGCCTTTCGGAATTGTTTCATCTGCCGTATAGGGGGTATTACTTACGGACGAAAAATCCTGAGTTTTTTCTTCCGCTGTGAAATAATTTTCAACATCTCTTTCACTGTCTCTCTCATACTGCCGCTCCGAGTAAGCCGCATTATTTATCGTTTGTTGTACACTTTCCGGTTTTCCAAGAAGCAGCTGCAAAAGCATTGTAAAAAAAGCAATTGCAAATCCTGCCAGAATTAAAAGGAGGGTTTCTTTAAGGACTTTTAATATTTCATTATAGTCAAAAGCTCTCGCAACAGCTTTGATATTGACATTGCGAATGTTTTGAATTGGAAGCGGCCTGTAATAAGACTGGCTTGAAAAACTGAATCTTTTAATGAATCTGGGAGAATTGTTAGCCCATGTTATGGCATATCCCTGTTCGCGCTCAAAAGCGTACTCGCCTTCGGGTCCGGTAATAATCAGCGCTTCCAGAATATTGCTTGAAGAAAGTGCGGTATTTATTTGTTCAACGAATCTGCTGTCCATGAACCCTTGAGTCCCTGTCTGCAAAGCTAAAGTAGCAATNCTTGTAAATTCACTCTCGGCTGTTCCTTTGCATTTGTCAAAACTTAAATAAACCCTGACTGCCGCCTGGATCAACGCAAAAAGATAAATCATTATACAAATTGAGGCAACANCCCCGCCGAATCCGCTTTTATTTTTTTTGCTCATAATATATTATGATTATCGGACTATTTTATATGCAGATAAGAGAATATTCGCTTCCTCAGGGCTGGTATCCGCGTNATCCTGAAGAAGTAAAAGACGCTATTTCCCGTTTTTTAGCGGGAAAAGACATTCCCTGCAAGTCCCGCTGCGCCATCTCGCCGCATGCAGGCTGGTATTATTCAGGCAGTATCGCTTCTATCGGGGCTGCCAGCCTTGAACGCGATGCCGAAACAGTTGCGGTAATCGGCGGTCATTTGTCCGCAGACTCTCCTGTACTTTTTGCAATGGAAGACGCTGTCAGAACGCCGTTCGGCGCAATGCAGATTGATAAAGAATATAGGGCAGCACTAATGAAAGAGATGGACGGCAAAGAAGATAAATTCCGCGATAATACTATAGAAGTTCTTTTGCCGATGGTTCATTATTTTTTCCCAAAGGCAATGTTGTTATGGTTACGCCTTCCCGCCGCAATATCATCTTTTGAAGCAGGGAAAATTATTTCGCAGGTTTCAGCAAAATTAAACCGCAGAGTAAATGTTCTGGGTTCCACAGATTTAACTCATTACGGCAGAAATTACGGATTTATGCCGCAAGGCAGCGGCAGACAGGCTTTGCGCTGGGTCAGCGAGGTAAACGACGCCAATTTTATTAAAGCGGTTGAAAGCGGGAACAGCAATAAAGTTCTGTTATGCGCCGAAAAGGATTTTTCTTCCTGTTCCGCAGGCGCGGTTTTAGGAGCGATGGGTTTTGCCCACGCCGGAAAACTTGGCGGCGCAAAACTTTTACAATACGGAACCAGCGCGGATATGCAAAATGAAGATAATATCCCAGATTCTTTTGTCGGGTATGCGGCTATGGCGTTTGTCTAAGGACAGAAGTAATTTTTTGTATACAAAAACGTTTTGTTTCTTCTATCAACTCTTTTGTTTTTTTCCCTGCCCTGCGGTGCCTGAGAGCCGCAAGGCATGGAAGCAGCGTAGTAAAAATTTGCCTGTCTTTTAAGCATAACCGTGAAAGGTAATTTTCATCAGCCGCAGGCAGCGCGGCAATGTCCTCTCTGTATTGTTCCAAAAATTCAACACCGCTTTTTTTTGATACCGGTACTGCTGTAATTGTTCCGGATTTTGCCGTATCCTGTATTTTTCGTGAAAAATCTATCGGCGCGCCCTGTCCGCTTACGGCGGTAATTTGCGCGTTCATCATAGCGGCTTTTTCTTCAAATTTTTTACGGTACTGCCTAAGAGACGCAGTTTCATGGTAGGTTTGTCCATAGTTTTCTTTTGGAAGGAAGGGACTTCTATACAAAAATGCAGAAAACAAAGACTGCGCAGGAGAGAAACGGTTTTGTTTTTTTTCAAAGAATGGATAAATGTACGTTCCCCTTGCGTAGGTTTTTGATTCTACATAGGAAAAGTCCGCGCCGAACAGCGTTATGTGATCCGCGCCCAAATGTTCCGCAAGCGACAGGCAGGCATACGTTACATTACCCCCCGATGTATCCAGCAGTGGAAGTGGCTGCCATGCGGCGGATACGTACTGTGCAAGCGGATGACCTCCTGAAAAAAACACGGGCGAAGATGAAAAACTTGACAGCAGCGGAGGGCTTGCGATGTCAAGGACAAGCGGGATGCCTGCCTTTAAATTACAGCCAATAAAATGATAATAACTTATATGCTGACAGTCTATTGATACGGCTGTATCAGGCCTTATGCCGTTTTGTAAAAGGACAGGAAGGGCTGTGTCTGTGCTGATAATGAAAACTCCCTTGTGTTTAAGTTCGGCAAGCAGATGAAGCTGATGATCAAGGGAAGGTCCTGCCGCAACAATTGCAGTCTTCGGTACAGGAGAGGCAAATAGTTTTTTACTAAAGTTCTCCGTTATTAAATTGGCGTTTTTTATATTACGGACAATATTGGAAAACCAGCGTATGCCGAAATGCGCCTGAACCGAATAATCAGACGAAACAATCCCGATAGCTTCCTGTATTGCCGCTGAGGCATTTTCAAAAAGTTCGATATCCTGTTCAATTCTTGGGCGTAACGGAATGGTTTTTATGCTTCCGCAAAGGGAGGGATGATAATTTTCCAGTATTGTTTTTTTTATTTCTCCGCAGGAAGGATCTGTTAAAAGACGGAAACGATCATTGTTAATAAGCGCCGAATAATCCCTAGAGGAAAGAAGCTCCGCTATACTGTCCTTATGAAAGTCTATGACAATTATCTGCGCATTAGTATCTTCTAACGCCGCCTCAGCGGCAAATCCGCCGCCAAGACCAAGAAAAACAATAAATCCTGTATCTTCGGGGATTGTTGATACAAGCCGCTGCGCTTCACGCATTGGGTCTACCATAGAATGAAGCGGCAGAGCGTTTTCCTGCGAAATAGCAATTGCAGGCACTGTTTTGCCGCTGCGTGATTTTAAAAAAACATACCGGCTATTGCCGCCGCATTTACCCGCTGAATTTATCATTTTAACGCCTCATAAACCGCAGCTTCAAGAGCGTTATCTGAAACTTCTTTTACATCATGGAATAAAAGAGGCGCAAGTTCAGCTTTAAGGCTTTCCTTGTACCGGCTGTCTTTCAGCGCGGCAAGAAGGGCAGCTACGCCCTTTTCACAAAACACCGCAGGATCATCGACTNCTCTAANANCTTTATAATATTCGCCTGTCTTTTTTATAACCGCTCTCTGGCCTGAAGGAATAGAATTCTCGAATGTTTTNTGGCTGCCGCCGACAGAAAAAATCCTTTTCGGCCACAGTTCAAGCTGATTTTTAAACCATGCCGCGTATATATCCATACTGCCGCCGTCTCTTAACATTTTTGAACGGACAAAAAATTCTGAATAAGCAGGCTTAAGCCTCTGTGTATTATTAAATAAAATATAATCAAAACCGTACGGCTTTACATGCGTCCTTATATCTTTTACNCAAAGATCCATGCCTGCAAGAAAAATATTTTCGCCGCTCAAAGCAAGGGCAAGTTCCACAGCAGATGCCGTAACAGTTCCTTTTTGGGGAATAATGATTGAAGGCAAGTTTAGTTCATGCAGGATAATACTCTGCCAAAAACTGCCGTCATTAAGGATAAGAAACGGCATATCCGCGCATTGGGAGGGAATCGCCGCGCTTAAATTTGCGGCTAAAATTCCTGNCTTGTCCGCCTGACGCGCGCATTCTTTTGTTTTTCTGTAAAATGAATAGATATGCTGCAGCGCCCAGCATCCGCCGTCAGTGGCAATTAAAATGTCAGGCTGTATTCCGGCATGAGAGAGAGCCATTACGGAAGAAGAAGCCGCAAGTATCAGGNAGTTATCCTGTATATTGCGTATAACAGGCAGCGCTGTTTCAAGTCCCGGACCTGAACCTGTAACAATAACAGGCATTTGCGCTTTTTTGTAAAGTATTGTT
>WRGH01000009.1 GCA_009787285.1 Brevinematales bacterium | reverse complement strand
CGCTTCCCATAGCATAATTTACTCCCTGTCCGACAAGAGAGCCGGCGAGATTGTTAAGTGTCGTAATATCTGATTTATTGCCATCATAAAAACCTTCCAATTTTTCCATTGAAAAACCGCTGTTTACCGCCTGCAGAGTTCCTGATGTAAATGCGTTCGCCATTGATGACAATGTGTTTGTAACCATACCCTTCATTCCGGTTTTGAATATATCATTTGACCAGCCGAAACCATCTGATCTGTTGTATGTAATTGCGTTAAGAGCGTTTGTTGTCATCATCGTCGCTGCGGTTTGAAGTCCGATCATTGCGGTTTGTACCATTATCTTACCGACTGTTGTACTTGCAGAGCTTACAGCAGTTGACGTAAGTCCTTTAGAGAATGTTTCTCCGCCAAAATTACCAAAACCGCTAAACGCGCCGCCAATCGCAACGCTTGCGGTATTGACCAATAAAGATTTTCCGAACTCAAAACCCGCTTCACTGACAGATTTATAGCCAAAAGCTACATCAAGAGAACTAAATAATAAATCATCCGCTGAATTTGCTGCAATGCCTGCAAATAATCCAATTGCAGACGCTCCTCCTGTTACCGGAGCAGCTGCCGCCGCAACTACAACACTTAAAATAGTGCCTGCGATTTGACCTACTGACCTTAAAGTCGGCGCCGAAAAAAAACTGTTTTCGTCATTCCAAATTCGTTTGTCCCATGGAGCCAGAGCAATTTCTGCGCTCCCTCTTGTATCAATAACATTCCAGTAAATGTAGTCTGACAAAAGCCTGCCAAGTTCTCCGGCGCCTTCGTCAAAAAACAATGAGTTTCTTGAAGATCCAAATCTTTCCGCCGGTTTGACAGCCGGTTCATATCCTATATGAGCGCCGAATTTACCCGGAGATTGTTCGCGATTATTAGTATATGTTTTGTTAATAACCAAATTTTTTGTTTCTTCTGTTCCGAATATTTCTTCGCCGATTATTCTTACTTCAATAAAAACATTCTCAATCAATCCCCTTATAGCAATAGTATCCAGACCGGCAAGAAAATCTTCATCCAGATTTGTTTTTAGCGATACCGGATTCATCTTGTAATTCCTGTATCCTGTAATGGTTACGGTCTTGGAAATAACCGGTGTAAAAAGCGTTGAACCCTTAACTATGTTTTTCACATAATCATTTCCGGTTTTTCTCCAATGTCCTTCCATGATAAAAACATTATCCATATTATTCCGGAAATTATTATTGGTTGCATCCACAGAAGACATAAGGTTTTTAATCGCCTCATCAGCGGTTAACCTGGCAATATGCGCAAGTTTCCTTGCTTCTCTTTCTGCAACTTCAGCATTTGTTTTTCTTGCCATATCTGCAGCCGTTGCTTTGACTATAGACGCATCCCATGTTGAGATGCCGCCAATACCACGTCTGACAAGAGAAGATGCAGTTTCCGTAATATTGTTAATCGAGCCGAATGCTTTATACATATTTGCTATTCCGGAAGACCGCAAAAGTTCCGCTATTAAAATTTCAGTTTTTGGCAACGCATTGCGAATTCCAAACGGTTCCCTTGTATCTAAAAAGCGGGATAAACGTTCCCCTTCTGTACCTACAAGCAAAAGAAAGGATTCCGTTGAAGCTTGATTTGCTGCGGCAGAAGCCTGTTCCAGCCATTTTTCCTTATCTTCAAGACCTGCCAGATACGCTTCAGCCCATTCATCACTAACGCGGTTGTATTCTTTTTGAAAATTCATTCTCCATTGTTTATAGGATTCTTCCATTTTTTTAACGCTTGTGTTCCAGTCTGTTCTTCCGTTTTCAAATATCATGGCGGCAGAATCCTGCCATTCATTATATTTCTCCGTTATATCCTGTTTTTTCAAATTCCATTCAATTTCTCTGGCTGAAAGTTCGGCATTATATCTATTCCTGAGAATTTTTTCGGTTAACGCGGTAAGTTCTTCTCCCGGAGTGCAGAATTCTGCAAAAAAATTCAGATCGATGTTCAAATAAATCGAAAGATCGTTATACAAAACAGCGTGTACATTCTCAAAATGATTTTTCCATGCTGCGGCATTTTTGCCATAAGCATTTTCTGCGGCGGTTTTTAAGGTTTCAATATTGATATTTCCCGCAATATAAGCTTCTGAAGCAATCTGAAAATTATAATTGCTTATCTGCTGTTTTTGCGCATCATCCAGCCAAATGTTCTCAAGAGCAACCTTGTTTTTATTTTCCGCATTTCTTGCCCACCAAAGAAGACCGCTAAAAGCATCCTGTACATTTTCGAATGTCATACAGGTTTCAGACTGCATATTAATCCAATGAATTTTAAGCGTTGAAATATCTTCTTCGCTTATCTTATTAACTTCTGAAAGCGCAAGACTAATGGTATCCCAGTCAATGTTTTCGCCGTTCGGCGCTTTTCCTTCAAGGATATCAAGCCTTTTGCAGGATTTTGCGTATCCTAAAGCATATTTCTGTATTGACGAAAGATTATTCTGTAACCCTTGAGTCCATTTATTTACATTATTTTTTGTCGCAGACAAGACTGGTTCGATTCTCTTAAGAGCATTGTAATTATACTCCAACATNCCGTTATATACCCATGACCATAAGAACTTCCACCATGTATTTTTCTGTTTTTTTGCATACGCGTAATTCTTATAAACATAATCATATGCATACTCGTACATATTGAGAGTCCGCATTTGTGCAAAACCGGTAAAATATTCACTACCGTAACCTGTTAAAGTCAAAATAACATAATATTCAAGATCGGCTTTTTCTTCTTCGCTTAAAGCTTCCCAATAAGAACGCAGCGTATTTTCAGAAGCTATATTCATAACTTCTATACCGGAAGACGAGTAAAGATCTTTCACTCTTTGAAAAACTCTGTCTTTTACCATTAATACGCCGAGTGAGCCGCCTTTCTTCATTTGTCCCAATCCGGAATAATAATTATTTAAAAAAGCTAAATCCCCATTGGCGCTTATTAATGAAGTTATAAGATAATCCCTTGCCATACTCCATTGCATGAACTTGCCGCTGTTCTGAAAATAACCAGACATTCTCTGACTTAGTTCCCTTAGAGAATCTTCAAACAGACTGATATCATATCGTTCACCGTCAGGAGATATTGTCGTATTAAAAAAACTTTCAATGTCTTCGGCTTTTGCTGTATCTACGCCTGTAAGTCTCATAGAAGAATCTTTGGAAAAAACAAGACGTCCGTTTATTACAGTGATTATGTCTTTGACTGTCCATTGGGATCGTTGACCGGAAGAAACATAATTTAAATAATTAGTGTTTATAAACCCGAGTTTATTAAGTGCATTCTGATATTCTTTGTACATTTTTTCATTGTTAGCATGTTCCCGCGCCGTCTCTTTCAACAGCAGTTCAAAGGCTTCCATTATTTTTATTTTTCTGCCGAAACTTTGCTCATATTCAGCATACAGAGCGTTGTATTCGGGATTATCCCATGAACGGCGGCTTTCACCNCTGTAAATATCGGAGAGTACAGCTAAAACTGTCCGTGCATTTGCCAGTTTTTCTTTGCAGTTTTCAGTATCTATATGATCAGTATTTATGTAGGCAGTGCCTGCCCATCTCTGTATGGCATCTTGTTTCTCATATTCAAAGCGCCTTAGCTCTGAATTATCATACGTTTTTTTCAATATGCTGTACTGTTCGTCATACAGCGATCCGATATTCAGGAATTTATCAGCTTCCCTGAAATATTCGTCTCTTAGAGCATTAAAAATATTCTCCTGAATCGCAAGCTCTTCGCTTAAATTTTTTATTTGTTTTTCCAAACCCGCAGGAATCATTTTTGAATATTCATACGATTTACCGGAATTGGCTATTTCGTTATAAATAGTCTTCATTGAATTTAACAAGTAAACAGACGCTGATACTTCTTCCAAATATAATTCATAAAATTGTGAGTCGCCGTCGGTTGTATAGTCAAAATTTTTTTGACTAAAAACGGCAAATGAGTCATTAATTCGATTTGTAGAATAAACCGCATTAAATAATGCATCCGCCAATATACCTTCTTTCCATGTAGAAGCCATAGCAAACGACGGATCATAATTGTCAATGTAATTGACAGATAAATACTGACGCCAGTGTTTATCATTTCCTGAGGCAAAAGAAGTATTTTTCATTTTTTCCAATGCCTGATAAATCTGTTCCGTACAGTAAAGCAGCGTTATATCGTTGTTTATTTCCGCTAAAGTATCGTTTAACTTTTCAGCTTCATTGTCGTCAATGTCTCCTAAAGAGTCAGCGTACGTATATAGTTCATTGTATCTTGCATTGATTTCCTGCTTTTTAAGGAACAGCGTATTTGCTAAATTTCCAGAGTCATAACCTGTAAATAATGCGTAAGACGCAATATATTCTATTATTGCATTTTCCCAGTTGTTAATTTCAAACTCCAGCCATTCGGGTATTAAGCGAAAACATTTCTCAAAATCAAACAAGAACTGAGAGGCATTTTGCAGAAAATCTCCGGGTCGTTTATAAACGGACTCACAGATTTTTTTAACATCCGGCAGAAAGCCCGATGTTTGGTTAATGCCCAAATTATCAAACAGAGCGCTTAATGAGTTACATGTATCCCTCCAGTATTCNCCCCGTGTAAATGAATTTATTGCGGTATATTCATTGTAAATATCAAGCAAACCCAAACATAAATAATATTCAGAATAAGATTTTTCCAAATCTTTCGGGTTTAATTCAGCCTGTTTTTCCAGTAAAATTTGATAACTGTTCTTGTAATCTGTTACAAGCTGCTCGTATAATTTTTCACCGTAAAGAATGTCTTTTTCTTCAGCGGTAAGATTAAGTCCTTTTGCTTTGGAATACCAGTCAGCGCCGCTGTATGTTGAATCAGGCGAACGCAGGGATCCGTTGCTATCTGCAAATAAATCGATGGCCGCAAGGCGGATTTTTAAATCTATTTCTGAATCATTCCCTTTNAGAACATTTTTCATCAGCTCTGCNAGGGACGGCATCTGCGTGTCATATCCGTTTATCAGTATGTCAAGCGCGCTTTCCGCTTTTTCTCTGCGTTCATCGTTATCCCATTTCATTCCATATTCAAGAATATTTTTATATTTTGCATCCGTTCCGGATTGCAGCAGCAATTTGTATTCATTAACAAGATAATCATATCTTGCATTTAGTTCCACTAAATAAAAATTACTGCTATTAACTATCGACACGCCGACAAGCGCCGTATATTCGGAATTCAATTTGTTTAACTTTTCTTCTTCCTGCAGTAATTTTCGAGTGAGATTTTTTAGTATTTCCTGCTGTTTCTGAATATCTTCTCCAAATTTATTTAGTTTTTTTAATTCCGCGGCATATACAGCAAGAGATTCATTATATGCGGCTTTTGCATTCTCCCATGCCCTCAGTCCTTCCGCTTCTGTCATTCTTCCTGCGGAAAATTCTTCCGCATAATTCATTACAGCTTCGTTTATCGCTGTTCTTTTTTCCCAATACAGAACAAGCGCTTTTGCCCTGATAAGCGCAATTTGATACTCGTCAAGACAAAAATCTTCACTTGACGCATCAGGTGAAAGGATGTCTTTTAACGTTCCGGTTCCCAAGAGTTCGGCATAATTTGCAAGAATTCTATCGCGGGCATCTGCGGCTTTTTCTATGTATGACAAATACATTTCATAACTTTTAATTATTTCAGTCAAAGATGAATTTTTTGTTTTTGTTTGTTCCTGCAATAACCATGAATAAAAATCCGTATCTTTTGGATCTTTTTTGTCTGGTTTATCGTATTGACTGTGCCAAAATTGAACATTTTCCATTGCGGAAATTGCAGCCGATGCGCAAATTAGGTACATATCCACTAACGCCTTTACCTTTGCCGTCCCTTCACCTATACGCATCGCCATATTAATTTCAAATTCTTTTTTTGCCTCTGTAATGTTTTTGTTAAAATCTTCGGAAATATTTTTAAACATCGATTCGCCGGATTCAAATAGTTCTTTTGCTTTTAATTCCCATTTTTTGCGTTCTTCCTCAAACTGACTAAAAGCNGCAAGCCACATTTCTTCACCTTCGGAAAAAAGCTTAAAAGATTCCTGTTCCCATTCAATGCGTCTTACAAAAAATCTTTCTTCAGCTTCCTCCCATGCTTTAAGTCCTCTGTCAAATTGTTCCTTGTACAAACGCAGCCATTCTTCGCCTATTAATGCCAAATCTCCGGTACCTGCCGAAGCCTGTTCGATTCTTGTATTTAAATCCTCGATACCTTTTGCGCACGTTTCCTCAGTTTCAGTAATCAGCCTTTGTGTGAACACTCTGGCGGCTTCATCGTCGTTTTTTCTGCGTAAACTCCATATATCCCTTGTACGCCTGCTTGTAAATATTCTTTCCTCTCTTGCGGCGATGTTTTCAAATTCACGTTTTATAGTTCCGCTTATGTTTTCGCCTGTTTCACCTATAACAGCGCTTATTTTTTCGCGAAATTCTTCGGGAATATACGCCAAAAGCTCGGTGTACAGACCGGCCATAACTGCATCAAAGGAAACCATATTTGTTTGAACATGAGTATCAGCTTCATTACGCCACATAAGCAAATCACGCGAAAATTCCCTGTCGTCGCCCGGACGAATTATCAGAGGATCGCCTGTTTTTTCATCAAAAATGATATTTCCTTCGTCATCAAGATGCCATGAATAATTCTTTTGTGTTTCCCCAAACATTGTAGAAATTTCAATAAATGATTTTTCTGCAGCCTCGCCAAAGAATCTTCCGGTCAGCCATTTCATAAAACGAGATTCAAGTTCTTCGTTACTCCATTTTTCAATTTTATTTTTATCTTCTTCAAAAAGCAGAGTATTTTCATACAGACTGCAGGCAACCATTTCCCATGCATAAAGCGCCTGTGTGACCCCTAATTTTGCTTCAAACAGCCAGCGTTCGGGGTTTATTTCCCTGTCCGCTCTGCTGAAGTGACTTTCAAAGACCGATTTGTTAAAACCTTTAACATCGGCGGACAGTTGATTATCCGGTTGTGCAAAAATTATTGATGGAATTAATCCAAAAATAAAAACAAATGTCAGAAAAACAGAAATTGATTTATTAAATATTTTATTTTTCATATTTACTTCCAAATCAGGATTTATATCCCGCACAAGCGGGATTGTTTTTTTTGTATAAATTTTTTCTTGAAATGATAAAAAGCGACGGAATTACGGTTATTGAACAAAGGCAGGAACATGTAACTCCCAAAGCTCCTGTCAAAGACAATGTCCGTATTAAAATGTTCGCTCCCTCCTTTAGAAAAAGGAAGGGTATTGCACCCGCGACTGTAGTGCCGGCAGTAGCCAGAAGCGCGGGCATTTTTCGCCTTAGCGCCGTATAAATACCTAAAGCTGTCTTTTCGTTATGCATTTTTGAGCGTAGTCCGTCTGCGCAAAGGACTGCTGCGTTAACTGTCATTCCGCTTACCGCAATAAACGCACAGGCGACAGCCGAATTATATGCGCTTCCAGACAAAACAAGACAAAGCGCGGGAAGCGAAAGCGAAGGCGGAATTGCAGATAACACAATTAACGGGATCGTAAAAGAATCATTTATTGAAGCGATAATCATGTAGCAGAAAATAACAGCCAAAACAAGCGAAATCACGGTTGATGATAAAGCCTGCGCCTGACGAATTGCTTCGGGATCAAATTCAACGGAATAGCCCGGAGGCAAATTGAGTTTTTCAATCAAACCGGACAGCATTTCTTTCACACGCCGCGGATCCATTGGTTTTGTTGTAATTGTTATTGAAGCAGTTCTGCGCCGGTCATCCCTTCTTATGCTGGAAGGCTCTGTTTCTTCCTTTATCTGCATAAGCGAATCAATATGCAAAGATGAAACTGTTTCTCCTTCTCCCGCAGAAACAAGTATGCCAAGCGCCCCTTCTTTTGATTGACGCAAAACATTCCCTATTCCGTAATCTAATAAATTACTGCCGCCGGTTAAAATTCTTACATCGGTTTCACCGTCCGCGCCCATTCTTTTATACGCAACAGGCCCATAAACTCCAAGCCTTAACATGGAAGCGGCATTTGAAAAAGTAATTCCGGATTCCGCAAAAAGTTCCCTGTCAGGCAGAAAAACAATTTTGCGGCTGCCCTGCTTAAAATTAAGCACTCTCTCGCGGATTATGGGATGACCCGCGCAAATAAACGCAAGTTCTTCGGCAAGTTCTCTGCATTTTTTGTCTTCATCGCCGAAAATTTTTATTTCCCAGTAACGGTCTTTTAATGAATTTTCATGGAAGAACACAAAACCGCCGGGAATTGAGATTTGTTTTGCCAAATCTCTTACAAGATGCGCCTTTGTTTGCTTTGGATCAAATGAAACAAGAAGGGAACCTGAACCTGTCCTCGCCCCTGTTTCTACATTTGTAATACCTGCGTTACCCGCAAGTTTTTCACCGTAAGCGGCAAGCAGAAGGTCTGTTTCTTCGATAAGCAAGCCTCCTTCAAATTCAACCTGTGCATATACAGAATTTTCCGAAGCATAACCAGCTATATCCGCACCTTTTGCAAACAACGCAAGTATTGCTAAAACTGTAAGCGCAAGACTTACAGACAAAATTATTAGCGGATAACAAATGCAGAACTTTGCATTAACAGCAAGAACTCTGCAAAGAAAACGTAATATCCGCCGTTGTATAAGTTTAAAAACGCGCGGTAATTTTATTAAGTTATCTGTTATAAAGCCTTTGTTTTCCCAAAGAAGCAACGGAGGCAATAAAGACAGACTCATTAAAAGGGCTGTTAATGTAACTACCGCAATTGAAACGGCGATTATTCCTGCTCCGCTGTCTTCAATTGCCATAAGAGGGATAAGAGCGGCGACTGTAGTAGCGGCTCCCGCAATCAAGGGACCTTTTATTTCTTGCAAAGCAAGTAAAGAATCCGTGTAATTTCGGCATTTGCGCAGTTTTTCCGAACAGAGAATTACAGCGTCGACTGCCGAGCCGATTCCCGCCGCTATTCCCGCCAGCATTAAGCGGTTTATCGTAAAGCCGGATATTGATAAAATTGCAGCCGACACCAGACAAATAAACGGAATTGCCAAAGCGCAGAATAAACCTGAAAAATTTGCGTTATTTTTACTTTTGAGCAGAAAACTGATAACAGCCACCATTACTGCGCCTGTCAGCGCCGCGTTAACGACTGAACGGAAAGCGGCTGTTTCTTCCGCGCCAATGTCGGATAACACCGTAAACTCCAGAGGCAAAGTTCGATCTTTCGCCAGCGCGGACAATTCCTTCTTTATATCTAAAGAAAGTCTGCGTAAATCGGTTTCGTGCCGTCCCATAATTGCTATACCCGCCGTCTTCCTGCCATTCAGGCGCGAAAGAATATCCGGTGTGCGTTCCTGTTCGGTAATCACGGCAATTTCAGAAAGTTCGACAGATTTTCCGTCTCCGANAGGAACAAGAACCCGNTCAAGAGAAGATATGTCTATCTGTGAATCTGTTANGCCAAATCTGCCGTCTACTGTTATGAAAATTTCNCTGTTTTGATGTATTATTGATCCGCCAGGAAAAATTGCATCATTCATTCCAAGAGCGGCGGCTGCCGCAGACGGCTGTAACCCAAGAAGGCTTAGTTTCTCCTGATCAAGAATAATAAAAATTTCTTTTAAGCCTGCTCCTGAAACAATGACTTCTCCCGCGCCCTCAAGACTTTCAAGACGAGGCTTTACAACTTTTTCAAGCATCTGCNCCGTAGAAACTGAATTCCCCGAATAAACAGCGGCAGACCATACCGGTATCCTCGAATTATTCGAGCTTATNATTTCCGGTCTTTGCACAGATGACGGNAGCGTTTCATACACTCTTTGCGCAGCATCGCGAACAGCTTCGTAACGTCCCTTTCTTTCATTTTTGAAGCGGATAAAAACATTTGAAAGATTGTTTTCGCTTGAACTTTGCACAGACATTACTCCGGGAATGGCAAAAAGCGCGTCTTCCAACGGTATTGTAATGCTTCGTTCCATTTCGGCAGCGTCAATGCCGTAGTGCCTGATTTTAACTACATAAGAACCTCCTGAACTATTTTTTATTTTTTCACTTGAATTGATAATTACGAATAACGATACTGAGCAGATTCCCGCAAGTATGCAAAGAGCGGCTTTTTTCCTTTCCAGCCANGAATTCAAATTTTTCATTTTCTTTCCCCGCTGTAAAGTTTCCATTTAAAAAACCTGATAAGAACAGGAGGAATTGCAAACAGACTGAGTAATGTCGACGCGGCAAGTCCTCCAAGCATTACTGCCGCCATTGATTTTTGCGAGTTTCCCAGCGGACTTACTACAAGCGGTAAAAGTGCAAAAACAGTTGTAGCTGTTGTGATTAATATTGCCTGAAAGCGCTCGGAAGCTCCGCAAAAAACCGCAGCAGCGGTATCAAANCCNNTGTCAATTTTCTGTTCACTGACTTCAAAAAGAATGAGACTGTTATTCACAACAAGGCCGAAAAGAGCGGTTAACCCAAGCACAGCGTTAGAATCAATTTTTGTTCCTGTAATCAAAAGGACAAAACCCGCGCCGGCCAGAGAAAAAGGAATACTCATCATGAGAATCAACGGAAGCAGAAACGATTCAAATTGAGCGCCCATTGTCATGTAAAGCAATATCAGTACAAGAATGACATAAAGAACTATTAAATTCCTGTAACGNCCGAAAGCAGATTCATCTGCCATTGAAAACCAAGAAAATTCCGCCGCAATTCGGCTTAACACTTTAGAGTTATTCTTAACGGCTGAAATGTCCGTATAAATAACATCAGATCTGTCAAGCCGCGCAAGAGCCGCTTCTGCCTCCATTCGCTCTATTCTGCCAAGAGAGCCAAGATACACAGTTTTACCCTGTGATGTTTTAATAGGGATTTGCTCAAGCTGTTGAATAATATCGCCGTAATTATTGTTTTGTCCCGTTACGCGCACATCAAGCGGCTTGCCTTTAATTTCAAGCCGTGTCGCTACAATTCCTTCGTTAAGTACATACAAGGTTTCCGCTATTTGCGCGGCGGATATTGAAAGGTAGGCGGCGGCTTCCCTGTCAGGATACAGTCTTAGTTCCGGCCTCTTTCCCTGCGGCCTAAAACTTGCATCAATTGAAGCTGTATTCAATATGTCTTGAAGTATNTCCGTCCGTTCAAACAGCTCTTCCCTGTCATTTCCTTTTATTACAAAAGTACGATCTGTTGACAGTCCGAGCAAAANTTCTGTCCTGTCTTTCGGAAAATATACAGATAACGGAATTCGGCGGTAATCTTCTTTAGAAACTATTGCAGCTTTAATTTCCGCTAACGCTTTTTCCGGTTTAGTTCCTTTTTTCAGCACGCAACGAAGAATAAATTCTTCCCTTGAATAATCAATGTCTGCCCTGCGGAAAATGTCTTCTTCTTCTGCGCCTGCTCTTCCAAAAACTGTTTTTACAGACGGCAGCCCTGAAACAAATANAGATATTTCCTTTTCCGTAACGCCCACTGTCTCAAGCANGGTTCCGGAGGGATAAACCATTGAGACCCAGACTTCTTCAGCTTCATCCGTATTAATAAAAACCACCGGTCTTGTTAACATCATGAATATTCCGGCGATTACCGAGAATAAAACAATAATGAAAATTTTGCCGGGACGCCGAAGCAAAAATAAAAGAAAACGTCCGTAATTTTTTTTAAGGCTGCCATCTTTAAAAACGGCAGGTATCTTAACATTAAACGCAGGTACAATCCGGTAAAGCGAAGGAAGACAAAATTGCGCATAAAACCACCCTGCCGCTACTGATGTAACAAGAGCAACGGCAATGTCGCCAAACAGGCTTCCCAAAGGACCCGGAAGCATTATTATCGGCAAAAAAACCAGCGAAGTTGTAAGCGTAGAAGCAATGCTTGAGCCTGCAATCGAAAAAGCTTTGTTTCCGATTTCTTCCGCAAGAGGAACAGATTCTGTTTTTCCAAATGCCTGATGAAGCAAGTCAAGAACAATTACGCTTGTATCGGAAACAAGACCTATGCCCATGGCAAGCCCGCTAAGACTCATACTATTAAGAGATCTTCCCGTAACTGAAAGCGCGCAAATACCCGCTGCGGCTGAAACAGGAATCGAAAGTGAAGCAAGCAGGCTGTATTTCAGACGACGGATAAAAAGCAGCAATATCAGTATAACTGCCGCAGCGCCGATAGCCGCAGAGATTAACAGGCCGGTTATTCCTCTGATCAGGGATGGGGCGGCATCGCTGACAATCTCTATTTGCGCATCACGTGAAAAGAGGATATTTGCTTCATCGACGGTTTTTTTGATTTCTCTTGACAGCCGCAGCGGATCAGAGCCTGACCTCCGGAAAATTTCCAATGCTGCGGCTTCTTTTCCGTTATAAACAAATACACTTTCCGACCGAGCGGCAGATGATTTGAGCCGTCCTGCATCACTTACTGTCAATGTTCCTTTTGCAGCAGGAAGAACAACCTGCGACAGAGAATCGGCTGAATCCGGTCTTCCCGAACTGATAATAACAAGTTCCATGCTGCCTTCGCGGGCATTTCCGGCCGGAACATCAGACGTCTCCTGCGCAAGAAGTCCCGCAAACTCCTGCGGCGCAAAGCCAAGAGCGGCTATACGCGGCGTATCAAGAATAAGCCTCTCTTCCATAATTTCTCCGCCGACAAGAACAATAGAACCTACTCCGTCTATTCTTCTCAGCCGCGCGCGCAGCTCGTATTCCGCAAGGTTACGCGCAAATTCAGCGTTTTCATTGCGTGAACTCACGGCAATTACAGCATGCGGTTCGTTTGCAGTATCGCCCGATGTAACAGACGGTTTACGCACGCCTTCCGGAAGAGCGGGATAAACAGCGTCAACCGCTTCACGGACAAGAACAGAAGCTGCCATAGGATCAGTACCCCATCGAAAATCCATGCTGATAATAGAACGGCTATCTCTGGAGATACTTTTCATTTTTTCAAGTCCCTTAACCGGCGAAAGTCCGTCTTCAAGCGGAATAGTTACAAGCATTCTAATCTCATTAGCTGCCATTCCCGGATAAATAGTCTCAACTGTAACTCTTGGTACTGAAAAATCAGGCAGTCTGTTGACAGGCGTAATAAAGAGTGAGAATACTGCCGCTATTATTAACGCCGCCAGAATCATAACAACAGTTACAGGACGGCGCACAAAAAGATTTATCAATCCTCTCATAAAAATCCTACTTTACAAGTGAAATCTTCTGCGGGTTTTCATTTTTATTGCCAAAACTGTCTTTTAGTCCGGCGCCTATATGAAAAATAATAATTCCGTAATTTGTTGAATTGACAATGTTACCCGCAATTTCCAGTCTTACAAAAGATTCCCACTCAGTATGCGGCGCAGAAACTGAAAAATTGGATGTTTTTACCTGACGGGGATAAAAAGTAATTACATTATTACTTGTTTCTATACGGAAAAGTTCCATTAATGAAAATACATCTATTGATGCTTTTTCCCCGTAAGTTCCTTCCGCAGTGTCAAAATAAAATTCAATCCATGTCTGTACGTTTTCACCTGAAGGATAATTTTCATCTGCAATCGGAATTAACTTAAAAATCGAATCTGTTCCGGCGTAAAAAAAATTTTGAGCTGACTTACCGGGTGTCATTGACATTCTAAAACCTTTTAAAACCGGCGGTTTTGATTTTTTTCCGTCGGCAAATATTCTGTAAACATATTCATCTTTACTTTCATTGCCTGACAGATCTTTTACGCCGGGCTTCAGCCTGAATGTAAATCTGCTTCCATAAACAGGGATAGTGTCAAACTTAAAAATAAATTCTGCGCTATAACCTTTTCCGTCTGTAATAAGGGAAGAGTTTTCCATAACCAGACCGGATGCATTTTCAACATTCAGATAATTTTTTACCNTTAAGCTGTCTACCGGTTTTGAAAAAACAAGCAGAAGCTTGTCGTCTTTTTCCCAATCATTGTTTTCAACAGATAATTCCGCCGCGCCGATAAAACCTCCGGCATTAAGCGTAAAAGCNTCTCCGTTTTTTGATATTCGTTTGGCATATAAAAGAAAAGGCGCTTCATGATCTGTTCCGACTGTGAATACGCTTAAAAAATCATTTCCTATGTTCATTCCGTTCTTATCCGTTAATAGCGCTGTATAACGAATTTCATATTTCTTGTTTTGCGTCCATGGTTCTGCCGGAGAAAAAATTGCNNATTTTCCGCTGTCTTCCAGTCTCCATGAGCCTGTCATAGAAGGGTTAAAAGAAATATTTTCGTATAACGTACTCAATAAAACAGGAATTGAGAAAAGAAGTTTTATTTCCGTTCTTGGATCGCTTACGCTGGAGTACATTTCAGGATAACAGGAAATCAGGACCGGGCGCTTATTATCAGGTCTTGTAGTAAAATCGCTGGTAAACGCTTCATCCATAGAAAGGCCTTTTTCATCATGCGCATCGGCGGAGACTAGAATGACATAGTCTGTATTTATTTCCAATGGTATGATCGGCGTAAAGATCATTTTTCTGCCATTCCAAAGAAAAGTTCCTTTTATGCGGTTTCCGTTTCCTGTTAATGAAAAATTCCTTTCTACGCTNGCCTTGTCAGGATCACGGGAAAANTTTAACGTTACAGCAATTTCTTCAGGTTTTGAGTGATAGCCATTGCCCGGAGTCCATGATATTATTTCAAACTGTGATCTTCTCAAAATATCACACGAATTAAAAGAAATAATTATAAAAAATAAAACGTATAGTTTATCTTTCATTTACAGCCTCCAGATAAATTGTCATATCTTCTTTCATATACATTCCCATACCGTTGTTAATTCCGCCTTTGCCGCCAGGAATTGTCAGTTTGTAATAATGCCGCGTTTCCGTATCTCCGGCTTTTAAACCTTCCCAGCGCATAATCAGCCGGTCATCGCCAATCCAACTAACATACTGAAGAGCTACAGGCTGAAGCGTTTTTGGAAAAAACGGAGTAAGTATAATTTTTTGCGCAGTATTTTGTTTTTCTTGNATGCTAAACGGAAGAGAAAAACGAATAGAAAAAGATATTTCCCCAGTTACTGAATCTATACTAACCGGAAGAATAATATTTGGCGTAACGTTTTCAGCGTCAAAACCGTTGTCTTTATTATCCTTATTAAAAGAAAGAATATTCAATAACGGAATATCAGGTATAAAATTTACTCTGTAATCGGCGCCTATTTTTAATCCTTCGCTGTCCCTTGTATCCGCAGAAATAATGAGAGTATACATTGTTTCAGGTTCCGGATCTTTTGTAAAAATATAAACAATGCTTTTTTCCGAAAGAAATTCTGTTCTTCCTGAAATAGAAGGGTCAAAACGTATTGAACGCAGTACGTTTTCTCCCATAGGCTTATTGAACTCAACTGCAATTCCCTGCTTTGAAGCCAAACCTGTTTCAATACTTGCGCCTGTCGGAAACCAACTGCCGTCTGAATTTAAAACCGGAAATACCCTTACAACACACGGTAATGTTTGATCCAGATTTGTCGTGAAATAACCCGAATAAGTCTGGGGTAACGGTACTCCGTCAACACTTTTGGCAGAATCCCTTAAGTTCCATCTGNAGGAAGTCCACGGAGAAAGAGCCTTATCGACAGTAATTTTTAATTTTCTGTCTTCATCCGACCATTCAAAAGTTTTATTTCCGGTTCCTTCAATTGTTAAAGCAAATTCCGTCGAAAGCCTGTCCATTGAACGTGAAAAGTGAAATTCAAAAACTGTGTCGCCTGTACCAACAGACATTCCGTCAGTCGGATAATGCCATTCGAGTAACGGCGGAGCGTTTTTGTTTACCGCATAAAATGAAACAAAACGTTCAACCCTTAAATCCCTTCCGTCAACGGATTGTATAGTTCCCAAAAAACTGAGCGTGTATCTAATTCCCGCTGTCCAACCGGGAACAGGTATAAAGTAAAGATTATTTCCTTTCCAGATATAATCTCCCTTCATCAGCCCAACATCGGAATTTACCTGTAAAATTTTTTCTGTGTTTTGTTTATCCATTTCCGTATTAAATTTGATTATCACAGGGCTGACGCAATCGCTTAAAACTGAATCCGGTTTATCNGGTTCTATGCTAAAAACTATAGGNCGTAAATCAATAAAACCGCAGGAAATAAAAATTATGACACATAACAATACTACGAAAAAATTATTCAACCAGCGTAACATTGCTTCCCTCCCTCAAGTCCG